>JAICGQ010000026.1 GCA_025923035.1 Pyrinomonadaceae bacterium
CCAACCGCATCCCTATCACTGTCGCAAACGGCGACGGCATCGGGCCTGAGATCATGGGGGCTACTCTGCGCATCCTCCAAGCCGCGGAAGCCCCACTCGAAATCGAAACCATCGACATCGGCGAAAAGGTTTATCTCTCCGGCAACACCTCGGGTATCGAAGCCGGTTCGTGGGAATCGCTCCGCCGCACCAGGGTCTTTCTGAAAGCACCAATCACCACGCCTCAGGGCAAAGGATACAAGAGCCTCAACGTAACCGTGCGTAAAGTAATGGGTCTGTACGCTAACGTCCGCCCCTGCGTCTCTTACGACCCGTTTATCGAAACAAAGCATCCGGGAATGGACGTCGTCATCGTCCGCGAAAACGAAGAAGACCTCTACGCCGGCATCGAACACCGGCAGACGAACCAGGTTTACCAGTGCCTCAAACTCATTTCCCGGCCCGGATCCGAAAAGATCGTCCGCTACGCCTTCGACTACGCTCGTCGCAACAACCGCAAGAAGGTCACCTGCTTCACGAAAGACAACATCATGAAGATGACCGACGGGTTGTTTCACAAAGTGTTCGACGAGATCGCCACTGAGTATCCCGACATCGAGAACGAGCACTGGATCGTCGACATCGGCGCCGCCAAACTCGCCGACACGCCCGAGGCGTTCGACGTCATCGTCATGCCCAATCTTTACGGCGACGTGCTTTCCGACGTCGCCGCACAGATCGCCGGTTCCGTCGGACTGGCTGGGTCGGCAAACATCGGCGAGCACGTTGCGATGTTTGAGGCGATTCACGGCTCGGCGCCGCGACGCGCCGGACAGAACCTCGCGAATCCGTCGGGTCTTTTACTCGGGGCGGTGATGATGCTGGTCCACCTCGGTCTGAACGAACACGCCGAGAAGGTTCACAACGCCTGGTTGCGCGCAGTTGAAGACGGCATTCACACCTACGACATCTACGACGAGAAAGTCAGTAAGCAAAAAGTCGGTACGAACGAGTTTGCGAGTGCGGTGATCGAGCGCCTGGGCCAGACGCCGCAGATTCTCAAACCGCGCAAGTACAAAGCCGCCGACGGCGAAACGCTGGTGAGCGCCGCCGCCGTCGCCACTGCCGCCCCCAATAAAGAATTGGTCGGCGTCGATGTTTTTCTCGATTGGACGAAAGGTTCCGCTAACGATCTCGGCGGCAAGCTGAGTGAGCTGAGCGGCGATGGGCTGAAGTTGACGATGATCAGCAATCGCGGCGTGAAAGTTTGGCCCGAGGGCCACGCGGAAACGTTCTGTTCCGATCACTGGCGCTGTCGTTTCCGTGGCGAAGGTGGAGATAGCGCAGTGTCGCACACGCAGGTGATCTCATTGTTGAGCCGGATCGCCGGTGCGGGTTACGACTTCATCAAAACCGAAGGACTCTACACGTTCGACGGCGAGCGCGGCTTTTCGCTCGATCAGGGAGAATAGACGAATGGCGAAAAAACAGGTCGATAAAAACAAGAGTCAGGACAACGCTGAGAGCCCGCTCGTCGCTGTCATCATGGGCAGCCAGTCTGACTGGGACACGATGAAGCACGCCGAGGAAACGCTGGCGAAGTTTGGCGTCGCGCATGAGTGTCGCGTGATTTCCGCGCATCGATCGCCGGGGCTGGCTTCGGAGTTTGGTTCGACGGCGGAGTCACGCGGCTTGGAGGTGATCATCGCCGCCGCCGGTGGCGCTGCGCACCTGGCTGGTGTCATGGCGGCACACACGACGCTGCCCGTGCTCGGTGTGCCGATGCGTAGTGAAGCCTTGAACGGTCTCGACTCGCTGCTCGCCACCGTCCAAATGCCCGGGGGAATTCCCGTGGGGACCCTCGCCATCGGAAAACCTGGCGCCGTAAATGCCGCCTTGTTCGCCGTAGCAATTCTCGCCAACTCGCGTCCGGAACTGCGTAAAAAACTGCACGAATTCCGCGAGGCTCAGGAGGCCAAGATCCGCGCAACTAAGCTATAAGCTCTTGAATTTGCAGGGCGTATAGCGCACAATGCCTGCACTGTCACACGGACTGCCCAGAGCACGTTCCGAATCCGTGGAACCTCTCTGATTGCCAGGTTTTCTTCCTTTTCTCGCAATCGAAGGACAAGATGCGAGCATATGATCGGCCAGACAGTTTCTCATTATCGAATTATTGAAAAACTGGGCGAGGGCGGTATGGGCGTCGTCTACCTCGCCGAGGACCAGCATCTGGCCCGCCGTGTTGCGGTCAAGTTTCTAACCTCTACCGACCGGCACTATCGCGCGCGCTTCATTCGCGAGGCCCGCGCCGTTTCGGCTCTCAGTCACCAGAACATTGCGATCGTTCACGATTACGGCGAGACCCCGGACGGACAGCCGTTTCTCGTGATGGAGTACGTCAGAGGAAAATCGTTGAGCGAGATGCTCGACGAGGGCGTGACGCTGAAACGTTCGGTCGAGATCGTCTCGTCGATCGCGGAAGCTCTTGGCGAAGCGCACGATTGCGGCATCGTTCACCGCGACATCAAACCGTCGAACGTTCTGATCAACGACCGCGGCCACGTAAAAGTGCTCGACTTCGGTTTGGCAAAACATCTTGTCGAACCAACGAGCACCGGCGTCGATCTCGACGCACAAACCATTTACGCGACCAAGACGCGGAGTGACGTCATCGTCGGCACGCCGCTTTACCTGTCGCCAGAACAGGCGACAGGCAAACAAATCGACGGACGCAGCGACCTTTTCGCACTCGGCGCGTTGCTGTACGAATGTTTGACCGGGCAATCGGCGTTTTCCGGCGGCAGCGTGTTGGAGATCGGCGCGCAGATCATTCACGTGACTCCGGCGCCGCCCTCTGCTGTCAACCCGCAGGTTTCAGCCGAACTCGATCGCATCACGCTAAAAGCGCTCGAAAAGAAAGTCGAAGCCCGTTATCAAACCGCCGAAGAGTTTTTGAAAGACCTGCGCGCCGTTGCGATGACGCTCAGCGGCAACGGCATTCCCGTCGCGAGTAAAGCGAAGCGACCGACCGACGGTTTTCAACGCGCAACCAATGCTTTTGCGACGCTGACCACGCAGTTGCGACGACAACGCTTTTCGTTAGGCAGCGTCATCGCCGCGTTCGTCGTACTCGGACTGGCGATGTGGGCTGTCGTTCACTGGTGGCCGCGCTCGTATTATCAGCCATCGGCGGCGGCGCTCAGTTGGTACGAACGAGGCACCGACAATCTCCGCAACGGCGCTTACTATCAGGCCCACAAAGCTCTCGAGCAGGCGATCGTGATCGACAGTCGCTATGCGCTGGCACGCGCGCGTTTGGCGCAGGCGTGGATCGAGCTCGATTACTTCGACAAGGCAAAAGACGAGCTGCTCGCCGCGACTACCATCGCCGGCGATCGCTCTTCAGTCTCGCCTACGGACGCGCTCTATCTCGACGCTATCTCCGCCATCGTTCGTCGCGATTTCAAAGAAGCGCTGAAGTCTTACACGCAAATCGCGGAGCTCACGCCGAACGATAGTCAGGTGTACGTCGACCTTGGCTACGCGTACGAAAACGACGGCAATCCGGACCAGGCGTTGGACAATTATCTGAAAGCGATTCAGTTGACCAACGGCCAGTATGCGACGGCGCATCTGCGCGCGGGTATCGTCTATCACCGCAAGACGCAGACCGCGAAGGCGCAGGAAATGTTCGATAAAGCCGAGCAGTTGTATCGCGCGGGAAGCAACAACGAGGGCGTGAACGAGGTGTTGCGCCAGCGCGGAATCCTGTTTCGCGCCGACGGACAGTATCAGCAGGCGGAGACGCAGTTCCGGCAGTCGCTCGAGGCTGCGCGGGCGATCGGCAACGAAGCACAGCAGATCAACGCGCTGATCGAATTGAGCTATCTGGCGTCGAGCCAAGGCTCAATTTCGTCCGCCGAAAGCTACGCCCAGCAAGCGGTGCTTATTGCCCAGGAGAAGCAGCTCGAAAACCTGACGGCGGGTGCACTCCTGCAAATAGGCAACTCTTTTTCCGGCCAGGGCGATTACAAAAAGGCAGAGCAGTATTTCAATCAGGCGATTCAGTTTGCGCGCGCGAACAAAGGCCGGGTGCGCGAAAACATGGGACTCTCGAACCTCGGCGGCCTTTACATTCAAACGCTGCGCATCGACGAAGGCATGCGTTTCGTTCAACAAGCGCTCGCGTTTTTCCAACAGGGTAACTACCCGCGCAACGTTGCTTATTGTTTGACGCAGATCGGCCGTGGATATCGTCGCAAAGGTGAGTATCCCAACGCGCTGCAGTCGTTGAATCAGAAACTCGCGCTTGCCCAACAAAGCGGCAGCCAGCCGGCTATTGCCGATTCGTACCAGGAGCTGGGCGCGCTCTTTTTCGAACAGGAAAAGTGGCCGGCGGCGTTGGATCAATACGATCAAGCGCTCAAGATTTACGAATCGCTCGGCAACAAGATGCGAGTCGCGTTCTGCAAGGCGAACAAGGGAAACATTTTGTGGCGTCTCGGTCATTATGGACAGGCGCAGCAATTACTCGACGAAGTGACGGCCACAGTTAATGAGACAAAAGGCCAGTTTCTCCAGTTGTTGCCCGCAGTTCATTTGGTGAATGCCGAGATGCGAATGAGTCAGCGCGATTTCGTAAACGCAAACATACTCGGCAACTTAGCAATCGACTCGGCTGGGCAGTTGAATCCGGATATAACGATCGCCGGAAAGTACGTCGTGGGTCTCGCGCGCAGCCTTTCGGGCGGGCAGTCGGAAGGGCAAAGACTTTGCGACATGGCTTTGGACTCCGCCGCGAACGGCGGCGATTACGGACTGCACACGCGCGCGCTGCTCGCCTCGGCTGAAGCGGCGCTCGCCAGAAACGACGCGCAACGGGCGCTGTCTCTGGCGCTGTTGGCCCAAACGCGAGCGGCTCGCGTCGAACAGATCGAAACCGAATGGCGGGCGTGGATGATTGCCTCGCTGGCCAGCGAACGCCTCGGTAACGCCGATCAGTCTGCCAAACAACGTGCCGAATCTTCGGTCTTACGCGCTAAGCTCGAACAGCAATGGGGAGCTGAGGCGTTCAAACAGTATTCTTCGCGGCCTGATATTCAGGTTTACATAAACAGACCAGGTTGAGGGCGCACGGGCGCAGCAACCTGAAACTCTAAACTCTAAACTCCCAATCAATTCCAAAGGAGCTCAGAACAATGCCAGATCCAGATAGAGACAACGAACCCATCGATCCTCCCGACAACCAGGGTGGTGGCAATCTAACGGATTCCTCCAGCACCGATGCAGCACCGATCGATCCTCCCGACAATCAGGGCGGCGGGAGCGGCGGCTAAAGACCGTCCGTTGTTTTGTCCACAGATTACGCTGACGTGCGTAATCTGTGGATCAAAACCGCTTCGCGGCCAGCCAGGTCCTCACGACTTCTTTCAAATCTCGCTTGTTGCCGTCAATCTCGTAATTGAGTTGGCGCATTTCGTCTGTCGAAATCGCATTGGCCAATCTTGCGACAGCGTCGCGGAGTTGAGGCACACGTGCGAATGTGTCCTGGCGGATTAGGTAAACAGCTTCGTACGGCGGGAAGTAACGGCGATCGTCGACGAGTTGGACCAGATCGAGTTGCGCGATGCGTCCGTCGGTCGAATTTCCGGCAATCAAGTCGACCTGTTCCGATGAAAGCGCGATGTAGGTTAACGACAGATCCATTTCGCGAACTTCAGCGAATTTCAGGTTGTACGCTTTGGAAAAACCGGGATAGCCGTCCGGTCGGGTCTTGAAGTCCTGGCCAAATCCGGCACGCCACTTTGGACTTTGTGGAGCGGCATCGGAGATCGATTTAAGGTTCAACCGCCGGGCGTCGTTACCGCGGACGAGAATCGCAAAAGTGTTTTCGAAACCGAGCGGTGGACCGACTTCGACGTTGAACTTCGCTGCGTACTCCTGTTTCACTTGATCGTAAACGGCGCGAGGATCGGTGATGGGCGTGTGGCGCAGAATCGCCGTATACGAAGTGCCGGTGTATTCGGGATAAAGATCGAGCGTACCGCTGACGAGCGCTTCATGCGGCAGGTTTCCGCCGAGTTCGAAACGGCGTTCAACCGTAACGCCGCGGGCTTCGAGCATCTGGGCCAGGATCTCCGCGAGCAGTGCTGACTCCGTGAAGTCTTTAGATCCTACGACGACACGGTTCGCACCGGCGGGCGTGGTTGTGTAACGCCACAGACCGATAGCGCCGATCACGACTAACAGCGCAATCGCTGCGAAAGCGAGTTTCCGTCCTGCCGTCGACGGCTTGCGCGCCTTTTCGTAACTGAATCGCCGCTCGATCAAACCGAGCAGGAAATCCGCCGCGAGTGCAAGCAATGCCGCCGAGACTGCGCCCGCGAGCAATAGATTGTTGTCGTACTGCCGCAGTCCGCGAAAGATGTAAACACCCAAACCACCGGCGCCGACCGCGGCCGCGATCGTTGTCACGCCCACCGCGATGACGGTCGCGACCCGAATGCCGGTAACGATCACGCCCGCCGCGAGTGGTAATTCAACCTGCCGCAGCACCTGCCCGTCAGTCATTCCCATCGCTACCGCGGCCTCACGGACGCTTGGTTCGACGCCGAGTATTCCCGTAACTGTGTTGCGGATGATTGGCAGCAGCGAATAAAGCACGAGCGCAACGAGCGCGGTGCGTGTGCCGATGCCGCCGATGAAAGGCAGCGGAATCAGAAAGCCAAACAACGCGAGACTCGGGACCGTCTGCATCACGTTTGCGACGCCGAGTACCGGACCGCGCAACGTCCGATGCCGCGTCAGCAGGATGCCTGTGGGAACGCCGATCATGACCGCCACGAGGATCGAGATGAAGACGAGCGTGACGTGCTCGCGAATCAGCGTCAGTAGTTCGGCCCAGTTGTTTTGGAGAAACTGCCAGAAGCTCATGGCATCGCTCCAAAACCAAAGGTCTCCAGATACGCACGAGCCTGCGGGTTGTCTGAAACACGAAAGCGTTGCGGAGTTTCGAGCAACAACAATCGACCTTTGTGCATGAGGCCGATGCGCGTGCCCAATGCGAGAGCTTCGCGCACGTCGTGCGTCACCAGGATGGCGGTTTTTCCTAAGCGGCGTGAGAGCGCGGCAAATTCGCGTTGCAAACTCGCGCGTGTCAACGGATCCAGCGCGCCGAATGGTTCGTCGAGCAGCATTAAAGGCGGATCCGCTGCGAGCGCCCGCGCCACGCCTACACGTTGTCGCTGCCCGCCTGACAACTCACGCGGATAACGCTCGGCGAATCGATCCGGATCGAGCCCGACGAGACTCAACAACTCGCGCACGCGCTCGTCAATTCGCGCTTCGGTCCAACCGGACAACGAAGGCACCAGTCCAACATTTCGCGCGATCGTGAAATGTGGAAACAGCCCGCCTTCCTGAATCACGTAACCGATGTGACGACGCAACGCGATCGGATCCCAGGCAGTCGTCGCTTTCCCCTCGACGACAACTTCGCCCGACGACGGCTGCAACAAACGGTTCACCAGTTTCAGCGTCGTTGTTTTTCCACAACCGGACTCGCCGAGCAACACGAGCGTCTCGCCGCGTTCGACGCTCAGATTGAGATCGGAAAGTATCGGATTACCGGAAAGTGAGACGCTGACGTTGCTGAATTGAACGAGCGGTTTATCGGGGGCGTCGTTCATCTAAGCTGCGAGCAGTAGATTGCTGCTGAAGCGTTCCTGAGAATCGAACCACGAGCGCGAGCAGGCGAAACCGGTCGCGGTCGCGAGCCGCGCAATGCCCGCCATGTCGTACTTGTAAGAGTTCTCGGTGTGAATCAATTCGCCTTTTTCAAACTGAACTTCCAGATCGAGGTTCTCGATTCGGACCCTCTGGTTCAGCACGCTCTCGATGTAGATCTCGATGCGACCGACGCCTTCGTTGTAAAACGCGCGATGACGAAAGGCGTGCAGGTCGAACGTGCCGCCGAGTTCGCGATTGATGCGGGCAAGGACGTTGAGATTGAACGCCGACGTGACTCCAAGCGCGTCGTTGTACGCCGCTTCGAGCATCGCGGGGTCTTTCTTGAGATCGGCGCCGAGCAACAGCGCGTCGCCTTCTTTGAGCACGCTGCGCATCGCGTGCAGGAAGCGATGTGCTTCGTCTGCGTCGAAATTACTGATGTTGGAACCGAGAAACAGCGCCAGCGTGCGGCGTCGTGATTTCTTGCCGAGTTCGGCGAGTCCCGCAAAATAGTCTGCCGCAAACGCCTCGATTCTCAGCCGCGGATACGACTGCAACAGGATCCGTGAACTGCTTTCCAACGCCGTCGCTGAAATGTCGACCGGCATGAACATCAGCTCCGACTGCGAGCGCAACAGCGCCTCGATAATCAAACGCGTCTTCGACGCGCTGCCGCTGCCCATTTCGACCAGCGTTTTGTCTCCGTCGACAGCCGCGGCGATCTCGTCTGCATAGCGTTCGAGAATCTCGTTTTCAGCGCGCGTCAGATAGTATTCCGGGAGCAAACAGATGGCTTCGAAGAGTTGCGAACCGAGCTGGTCGTAGAAGTATTTCGGCAAAAACCGTTTCGGATAAGCCGTCAACCCCTTGCGCACATCTTCCGCGAGGCCTGTGAGCGGATCGCGCTTCACCAGGTTATGAATGAACAGCCGAGGATCGCGGGTGGGCTGTGTTTGTGCCAAGCGACTGACCTCCTTGCGTCTGGCTATGATAGCCCATAGTTCCCGATACAACGAATCGGCGGGTACGCTTGACCACCAGCGCCTCCACGGGCAAGATCATCCGCAATGTTTTTGTCCAGATTTTTAGCACCAGTTTTACTACTTCTCCTCGCAGGCTTTACCGGGTCGGCGTTCGCTCAAGGTTTCAAACAGGAACTCGAAACCGTTGAAAAAGTGACGGTTTCGATAAAAAACCTGGAGGGCCGCGTTAGCGTCGTCGCTTCCGCCGAATACCAGAAAAAGATGTCGGTTGAAGCAAAGTCGGCGGGACAGGCGATCGCCCCGGATGACGTCAAAATCGACTCGAAAGGCGCCAAAGTTTCCATCGACGTGCGGCCCCGCGGCGAGAAGGATCGCATCGATCTGACCGTGACGATTCCGGAACGTTCGAAGATCGAAATCGAGGGGTTGGCGGGCGCCGTCGACGTCATCGGCAACATCGAGTCGGCGAGCGTGAAAACAGACACCGGCACCATCCACGCCGACGTGCCGCTCGACGCACTGAAGTTTGACTTCGTTTGGGAAGCAAGCCGGCCGCGATACATGAGCGACGTCGAGTTGCCGCCGGTTAAGGAAAAAGCCGGCGGGACTTTCAAACTTTCCGGACGCCTCGGCGAGAAAGAAGCAAAGAAAGAAGAGACGGTCGCACTGGATTTCCGCACACAGCGCGGCGTTGTGCTCCTGAACGTCGATCCCGCAATGGCGCCGAGCGATCTGCGCGAACGTCCGTTGACCGAAGCGGCACGCGCAATCGTGCGCAGCGGCGACACTCAGCTCGTCGACGCGATTCGCAAAGTTTCGCCGAAGATGTTTGGCGACTTTGCGAAGACGCTGCCGCCGCCTGAAAAAGAACCGGCGCTCGTGAACCGCGTGCCGACGAACAAGATCGTTAGTTCAGTCGGTTCGCAACTGCTGCGTTTCAACGCCAGCGTGCTCGATCGCAATGGACGTGCGATCGGCGGCATGCGTGAGTCAGACTTCACTGTTTGGGAAAACGGAGTCGAGCGTCGTGTCACGAACGTTTCGCCGGCGAATGAACCGTTCAATCTCGTGTTGCTGTTGGACGTGTCCGGCAGTGTCGAAGAGAGAATGGACTTCATTCGCAAAGCCGCGCGCGATTTTCTGCGTACGACCAGTCCGCAGGACCGCATTTCGATAATCAGTTTTCGCGACGACATCCAAATCATTTCCGACTTCAGCACCGATCGGCAGTTGCTTTCGAAGAAACTCGACGAGATGGACGCGGGCGGTGGCACCGCGTTGTACGACGCACTCGGTTACGTTCTCGCCGCGCCACTGAAACGACTGCGCGGCGAGCGCACCGCGATCGTCGTGATGTCAGACGGCGACGACAACAAATCGTTCCTGCCGTTTCCGGCGATCCTCGAGGCGCTGACGGAGTCAGGCGCGCTTGTTTATCCGTTGTACGTGCCCTCGGGTTTGATTCCCGAGTCGAGTGTTCCGAGACCGGAGATGACAATCGATCCTTTGCGCACTCGATACCTCACGTTGACCTCGCGCGCGGAAGAAGAAGCTCGCAAACTCGCGGCTGTGTCGGGGGGCGTTTTTTATCCGATCAAGCGGCTGGAAGATTTGCAGAAAGCGTACGATGACGTCGTGGCCCAACTTCGCTCCGCTTACACGATCACGTACGCGTCCAACGCTGCGTCTTCATCGCCACGCGTGCGCGTGCGCACGAACCGCGACGGCGCGTCAGTGAGGCTCAGTCCGGTAATTGGTTTGAACAACAACACGCCCTAGTTTCGTGGTATCAGTCGTGGCTAATCAACCCCTCTTCAACGCGCTCTTCGACGAAACTGAACGCAAGCCGCTGACTGTTTCTCAACTGACAAACTCGATCCGCATCGCGCTCGAGTCGCGGTTCGCAGCGGTGTGGGTTGAAGGCGAGATCTCAAACTTCAAAGCACACTCGTCAGGCCACTGGTATTTCACGCTCAAGGACCAAAACGCGCAGTTGCGCGCGAAGTGCTTTCGCTCGACAAACGCGCGCATTCGTTTTCGTCCGGCGGACGGTTTGCACGTGCGTGCGCGGGGGAAGCTTTCGATCTACGCTCCGCGTGGTGAATATGAGCTCGTCGTCGACTCGCTCGATCCGGTTGGCGCCGGTGCTTTGCGGATCGCGTTCGAACAACTGCGCGATCGTTTGAATGCGGAAGGACTGTTTGCGAAAGAGCTGAAGCGGCCGTTGCCGGTGTTTCCGCGTCGGGTCGGGATCGTGACGTCGCCGACGGGCGCTGCGATTCGCGATATTCTCAACGTCATTTCGCGTCGCACAAGTACGGTCCATGTGCTGTTTTCACCCGCGCGCGTGCAGGGCGACATGGCTGGACCTGACATTGCTCGCGCGATCCGGTTCATCAACCAGTATCACGAACGCGCGCTGGCCGAAGGGCGAACGAACGATCTCGTCGACGTTTTGATCGTGGGCCGTGGCGGCGGTTCGACAGAAGACCTGTGGGCGTTCAACCAGGAAGAAGTCGCGCGCGCGATTCGCAAATCGGCGATCCCGGTGATCTCCGCCGTCGGACACGAAACCGACTTCACGATCGCTGACTTTGTCGCTGACTTTCGCGCTGCGACACCTTCGGCGGCCGCCGAGATCGTCGCCGCACGCGAAGATCAAATCTGTTCCGCCCTCGACAATCTCGGCCGGCAACTCGTTCGCCTGACGCGATTCCAGGTCGTAAACCTTCGTGCGCGCGTGCAGGAACAGGCGCTGTCGCATGCGTTTGACGAAGTAAAATCGCGACTCACGCGCGCGCGGCGTCGTTACGAGGCTGCGTCGTCTGCCTGTGATGCCTCGATGAATGAAAAGCTTCAGGACGGACGGGAACGGTTGGCGCTCGCCGCCGCGTCGCTCGATGCGCTGTCGCCGCTCGGCGTGTTGCAACGAGGCTATGCGATCGCGCAGGATGCGTCGGGTAAACTCGTGCGCGACGCTGCGTCGGTCAACGTGGGTGATGCGGTGAGCGTTCGTCTTGCCAAAGGAAAACTGAACACTCGGGTAGTGACCACAGAGCAAGAGCAATGAGCCGGAAGCGCATTGTGATCGACCTGGACGCGCCGAGCCCGGCCGGAACTCCAGCAGGGCGCCCGCAGGTAAACCGCGCGAAAAAACCTCGCCGGTGGACCAAAGTGCTTGGCATCCTGGCGACCCTTGTGTTGATTACCGGCGTCGTAATCGCGGTCGCCGGTTTCTTCGCGTGGCGGTACTATTCATCGACCCCGGCGTATGCATTGTCGCTCATGATCGATGCGGCGCAGCGCGGCGATGCGGCCGAGTTTCAAAAGCAACTCGACGACGAAGCAATCGCCAAAAACATGGTCGGCGCGGTTAGTCAGAAAGCAGCAGCGCGTTACGGCATCGCGTTAAGCAATACAGTGAAACAACAGATCGACAACTCGATGCCGACACTGTTGCAGGAGATCAAGCCCGCGATTCACGAAGAAGTCGCGAAAGAGATTCAAGCGTTCGCCGCGAAGTCGAAACCGCAGCCATTTATATTTCTCGTCGTCGCGGTGCCTTCGTTGATGACGATCACGACCGAAGGCGACTCGGCAAAGGCATCGGCGATGCTGAACGATCGACGCTTTGAAATCGCGATGCAGCGCCGTGAAGATGGTTGGAAAGTTACCGACTTCAAAGACGACGTCGTGGTCCAACGCGTGGTCGATCGCGTGATGACGCAGTTGCCCGCGATTAAACCACTCGATTCGAAGCTTCCGATAGTGAAACCGACCCGACGGCCACGGCGAAGATAAACGCACGACGACGGAGAAGATAAACGCAAGATGACAAATGGTCAGGAGCAGGGCCGAACGTTTGAAGCCTCGCTTGAAGCGCTGGAACAGATCGTTCGGCAACTCGAGAGCGGTGATTTGCCGCTCGAGAAGAGTCTCGAATTGTTCGAGCAAGGTATTCGTCTTTCGCGCGAGTGTCAGGAGCGGCTGAGTCAGGCCGAACGACGCATCGAGATCCTGTTGCGCGACAATCAGGGCCGGCCAGTTGTGAGCGCGTTCAGTGAGCCCACCGAAAACGGCGCCGAATAATCCGTGAAATCCGTGTTCCCAGACACCGTCGCGCTCGTAGAAGTCGAACTCAACAAACTACTTCCGGCGGCAGCCGCGCCACCGGAGAAAGTTCATCACGCAATTCGCTGGAGCGTCTTCGCGGGCGGCAAACGCTTTCGTCCCGCGCTGCTGCTCGCGACCGGCAAAGCCTTCAACGCAACAACAGAGACGCTGATCAAGACCGCGTGTGCGTTCGAGATGATCCACACGTACTCGCTGATTCATGACGATCTGCCGTCGATGGACGACGACGATCTGCGTCGCGGGCGTCCGACGTGTCACGTACGGTTCGGCGAAGCCACAGCGATCCTCGCCGGCGACGCGTTACAGACGCTCGCCTTTCGCACCGTCGCCGAAGACGAAAACCTCGACGTCAACACGCGCGTCGCGCTGATCTCGGAACTCGCCCGCGCTGCCGGAACTCCCGAAGGGATGGTTGCCGGACAGGCACTCGACATGGAAGCCGAAGCCCGTCAGGTGAATCCGGCTGAACTGGAAGAGATCCACCGTCACAAAACGGGCGCGCTGATCGTCGCTGCAGCTCGCTCTGGCGCGATCATCGGACGAGCTACCGAAGCTGAACTCGACGCCGTCACAAATTACGGATCGCATCTCGGCTTGTTGTTCCAGATTACTGACGATCTGCTCGACGTGACGGCCAGCGCTGAAGATCTCGGCAAGACGCCGGGCAAGGACGCGGAGTCGCGCAAGGCGACGTATCCGGGTTTGTATGGTCTCGACGATTCGCGTGAAGCTGCTGCGAAAGCGTATCGTGCCGCGTGTGAAGCGCTGGAGCGGATCGATCGGCCCACGACCGTGCTGCGAAGTATTGTGGACTTTATTCTGAACCGGACCGGTTGACTCGGGGTATCGTCTCGAACGATCGCGTCGTATTCTCGGTAACGCTGGGCGCGGGAGTTAGAAACGCCTCGGGCCTGGCGGGATTGAGTTCAGCCGTTTCCGGCGCCGCCTGTATCGAGGGTTTCCCTTCCGGTGAGCTGCGCATCAGACGCACAGCGCCCCACAAGTTAAGTACAAAATTAATCAAAAACAGAGTCGAGCTGATGGACGCGTAGACGAGTATTACCAGGTCGCTAAACGCAACCTTCTTCAGCAATACTGCGCCGCCGACAATGAACCCCAGCCCGAAAACCGTAATCCAGAACAGGCCTTCGAGGTATTCGTCCTGTCTTTTTTTGGCCGTTTTCTCGTCGCGTGAGTCGCGCGTTGAGACGAGTTGCACGCCGCAACGGTTGCAGTATTTGGTGGTGGGTTGGGTCAGGGCGATGCCGCACGCGTGGCAGTACATACGGGCTACCTCCGAGTCTTAGTACGTCATCTCGGACGTGGAGGTTTTATCCGCGTTAGTAACCTACACCAGGCGTCGCGGCGTCAAGGTCAATTGCAGTGTTTGCTCGCCGCGGCGAATGGTGAGCTTGTAAGGCACGGGACGCTCAAACATTTCATTCAACTTCCACAACGGCAACTCCGTCGCGGCTTGATTGTTAATCGTGGTGATGATGTCGTCTTTTTGCAGTCCGGCTTCGGAAGCAGGCGAGTTTTCCAGCACGGCGCGAACGCGAAATGTGCGATAGTCGCTGCCCTCGGCGATCACGCTCACACCTGCTTGTGCGTAGTCGTAAGGTTGCGCGAAAGTGGAATTGGGCTCGAAGATGATGCGCTTGCGACCGTAATCCAGAAACAGGCGAAACTTGTTTGCGATGCGCGCGCCGATGTTTCCCGCCAACTGCTCGTTCGCCAGCGCTCCCGCCTTGTCTTCCGAAAAAAGCGTGATCGGACTCTTGATCGTGTAATTGCCGAGCTTCAACTCAGTCACGCGCCCGATCTGTCCAGTGGTCTCGCCACCAGCGCCCGCGCCTCCTAACGATCGGATCGTCTTCGCATCCGGACCAAGCAGACTGTGTTTGGCGACGAACGGACTGTGAAGGGCAAGCGTCAATCCGGCGCCGATATCGAAGACAAACTTGCCTTTGAGCGGACTTTTTCCGACCGGCGTCACTTCCGCTTCAAGAATCGGATGCCCGTGGTTGAATGTGATCGGAACGCTTTCACCTGGTCCGTTGTAAACGAAACTTTCCTTCTCATGAAGCTTCAGCACTTTCGCGAGGTAGTCAATCTCGACCACGTATTGCTTGATGAACTCTTCACCGATGATGCCTTCGAAAGCGCGTCCCGAGCGTGGCGAAAGAATCTTTCCAAGTGGGAACGCCATTCTTACGGGCTGAGAAAATCCTTCGAGTCCGTCAAGCGTGAAAGTCGCGTTCTTAACCATCGAGCCTGTTGACGTCGCGGCGCCCGCGCCGCCGACCCTCACTTCGCCCGTGAGCTCGAGGTTCATTCGTTTCGCAAGATCCAGATCGACGATCGCAACCTGATCTCCAGTGTCCAAGACAAACGTGAGCGGCTGCCCGTTGACTTTGCCCTTGAGGATGATGTGCCGGCCGTTGAGTTCGAAAGGAATAGTAATAGGCGCGGCACTCGCCTTTGCGGTCGCTTGAGAGGATTGCCCCTCGGCGATTGGAATCGCAGCCGTAGCGTGCAATCCGAGCGCGCTTGCCGTGACGACACAGACCAAAATCAGGAGCGTTAGAAAGGAGGTTCGTTTATTCATAAGCCAGTGCTTCTCGGACAGTTGCTCGTGATGCTTTCCATGCGGGTATAAAACTTCCTGCGGCGCTCACGCTAATCGAAACGATAAACCAGATCAAGAGTCCCAGCGGTTCGAACTCGAAATCGACTCCGCCTCTGAGCATCGCTCGCACCAGCACGTCGCCGAGCAACTTGCTCACGGGCCACGCGAGCAGCGCCGCGATGGTCCAACTCAGCACTCCGATCACGAGTCCTTCAACGACCACCATCAGCCAAACAACTCGCGGCGTCGCACCGATCGCACGCAACACGCCCATCTCGCGGCGTCGTTCGAGCACGTTGAGACTCATCGTCGTCATCAGACCAAGCGCGCCGACACTTCCCACGATTACGGACATCACAATCAGAAAAATGTAGATCATCACCATGTGCTGATCGAACCCGAATCGTGTTTCGGCTTTGCTCGAACTCCCACGCGCGCGCACACCTTGTTGTTCCAGATTTCGATCCAGGTTCTCTTTGACGATGCTGATTGAGTCGAAATCGTTTTGGGCCAAGCCGAGTCGCAGGCTGTTGACCATTCCCGGTTGATCTTTTTGGATAAAATCCACGGGAATGTATGCGACGGCGGGCGAGTAAGCTTCTTTGGCGAGTCCGATAATGCGCCACGTTGATTCTGTCGTTCCGATGCGAAGTGTGACTGTTTCGCCGACGCGCATTGCCCGTGATCGAGCGGCTAACGAGTTGTTGATGACGAGTGCGTTCGTATCGCCGGGTTGCAAGAAACGGCCTTCGAGCATTTCGAAATCGAGAAGTTTCGTATCGAGCGGCAGAGCAGTGACGTTGAATCTTGTTTCCGGGGCCAGCGTGCCTTCGGTGGTGAACCAACCTTCGGCGTGCGTGATTCCCTGCGTGCTGCTGACAGCGCTTTGAATTTTCGTCCAATCGTACGGCTTGCTGAACGACACCGTTAGATCAAACTTCCGCGCGGCAAACATGCGATCGAGGGTGTTGATGATCGACGCGCGAACGTTCAGTGCTGCGAGAAAGAAAAGACCACCGGCGGCTAGGGTCAATAAGGTCAACGCGAGCCGTGCACGGCGGCGGAAACTGTTGCGAACCGCGAGAACGAGCGGACGAAGTGATCCGCCGATTTTCGTCAGCAGTCGATCGAAACTGCTGGCGCCAAATGTCGTGCGTGAGAGTCCGAAATCAGTCAACGCAACGCGCACCGGAACGCCAGTGCCTTTCCATACCGGATATGTCGCAGCGATTAAGGGCGCCCCAATCCCGACAACTGCGACCAACACGTAGACCCACACCGGCACCGCGTAACTGTTGATATCGAAGTTGAGAAACATCGCCATGTAATCGCAAAGCGCTCGGCTGCCGACAATGCCAAGCGGAAGAGAAACCACCACGGCGGCGATGCCGAGAAACAACGCCTGGCCAAAATAGATTCGCGCGATCTGCCAACGCGTGCCGCCGATCGCTTTCATCACGCCGATTTGTCGCACCTGCGACGCCATCAACGCCGTCAACAGATTCACCACGAGAATGCCGCTCAAAAGCAGCACAAATAATCCGAAGCTCGACATCGCCAACAACAGGATGCCGGTGAGATCCGAATGCGGATGTTTGCCCGGCGCAGGTATGTCGACGCGTCTGACCTGCCGGCCGCGATCTTCAATCAGTTTCTTCACCTCGTTGGCGACTCGCTCGATGTGCGGCTCGTCGAGCCGACTGTTTCTCACGAGTATGTTCAACTGATCGAGATAAGGCTCCTCGCCGAGTTGGACCAACGTGGCGAGATTGATGTAGCCGTAAACAATGTTCTCCATTCGCGCCTGCGCCTGGCCCACGTCGTGCACGCCGCCACTGACGAGTAGTTGCTGCTCTTTACCGTTTGCGGTTTTTACTGTGACCTTGTCGCCGATCTTTGCTTTCGCAACTTGAAACGCGTCGCGCTCGATCAGAATCTCTCCCGTCGCGGGCGGCCACGCGCCCTCTTCCGGTTCCAGTTTGCTGACGCGAATGTCGCCGTAATCCTTGACGACGAAGAGCACCAGGTTGCGCCACTGGATCGGTCCCGCTTTGATCTGACCGCTCACTGTGCGACGCGGCTCGGCGTCGCTCACTTCCGGGTTTTGCAGAATCGTTGTGACGAGGTCATCGTCGATCCGATCGACGCGCAACACGGCCGATGCGGGGTTCGTTTCGAGATAGCCCCGATCGAGCTCGCGCGTGAGGATTGCGTACGACGAAAGGACTGATGCAAACGCCGAGATGCCAAGCGCGATCGCGAGCACGACGAGCGCGGTGCGGGCACGTTCGGTCCAGAAGTCGCGAATTGCTTTCTTCCAAAGAGTTGTCATTTGTCAGTGGTCCGTAGTCAGTTGTCCGTAGTCAGTGGTATTTAGTTAGTCAGGGAACCACGGACTACTGACTACTGACGACTGACCCATCCAAGATTTCGATCCGGCGATCGATCACGCGAGCGATGTCTGCTTCGTGAGTGGCAATCACGACGGTCGTGCCCTGCGTCGCCATGTTGCGAAAGAGGCCGAGTATGTCGGCGGCGGTCGTGGTGTCGAGATTGCCGGTTGGTTCGTCAGCGAGTACGAGTGGCGGTTCGTTCGCGAGTGCGCGTGCGATCGCGACGCGTTGCTGTTCACCGCCGGAGAGCGTCGCCGGCAGTTTATCGGCATGACGTCCGACGCCGACCTGTTCGAGGAGCGCTATGGCACGTTTACGTCGTTCACGAAGCGGAAAAGTTTTGCCAAAATCCATCGGCAGCATCACGTTCTCGGCTACGGTCAACGTCGGCAACAGTTGAAAGAACTGAAACACGAAACCGACGTTTCGCCCGCGCCATGAGGCGAGTTTGTTTTCCGTGAACTCGTGTATCGGCGTGCCCGCGACTGTGACGGCGCCTGACGATGGACGATCGATCCCGGCAATCATGTTGAGCAAGGTCGATTTGCCGCTGCCGGATTTACCGACGACGCCGACAAACTCGCCGGCGCATATTTCCAGATCGACATTGCTGAGCGCCGAAAAAACACCGGCCGGCGTTTCGTATTTCTTGCTTACCTGGTGTAAAGAGATCATAGCGACGCGTACTCTAAGTAGCTCGATTCGCGCGTGTCCAGCACCGCAACCGCCGGATTCGCCGAAATCGAACAAAGAGGTATTCAATGTCCGGAAACGATCATCTGCATCTTGCGAATTCGAAGAAGAAGACCGACGCTCGTGTGCGGCGAACGCGCGACGCGCTCGGCGATGCGCTGGTCGCGCTTATGCAGGAGAAACCGTTCGAATCGATCACCGTGCAGGACGTTCTGGACCGAGCGCACGTGGGCCGTTCGACTTTCTACTCGCACTACAGCGACAAGGACGACTTGTTGATGAGCGACGTGGACGACTTTTACGAGCGGGTGTCGATGGGATTGTCGGCCCAGGGCGACACGTCTGATCGCGTGTTTCCGGTGCGGGAGTTTTTCGGCCACTTGGCCGAGGCACAGCGATTTGTTAGTGCGTTGTCATCGTCAGGAAAAATGCAGGAGAACATGGAGCTCGCGCGCGGACACTTCGCGCGGGGGATCGAGCGCCGTCTCGCCGAGTTGCCGCGCGGACAGTCGATTCCCGCGAGCGATCGTCCCGCTGTTGCTTTCGCTCACGCGGGCGCACTGCTGTCGTTGATGACGTGGTGGATCGATCGCGGCATGCGCCAGTCGCCCACTGAGATGGACGAGATGTTTCATCGCATCGTTTGGGGCCACCGTGGACCATGACGAAATACGTCGCGCTCTTGCGAGGGATTAATGTCGGCGGCAAGAACCTCATGAAAATGGATGCGCTGCGAGGTGCGTTCGAAGCAGCGGGGTTGAAGAACGTCAGGACGTTTCAACAGGCGGGCAACGTTGTGTTCGAAAGTCGTGGAAATAATCCGGGCTCGATCGCCAATAGGTTAGGGAACCTGTGCGCTCAAGCTTTCACCGCGGATTTACGAGTGGTCGTTTTCTCGGTGGATGAGTTGGCGCAGATCGTGAAGCGCGATCCGTTTAAGCGAGTCGAGCCTGGCGACGTGATGCTCTGCGTTGTGTTCCTGTTTGACGAACCAGCGCAAAGACCCAGGCTCCCAATAATCTCAACCACCGACAAACTCGAACTCATCGCGCTAAAGAATCGCGCCGCATTCGTCGTCGCTCGTCGCAAGAAGACAGGCTGGTTTGGGTTTCCAAACAACTTCGTCGAGAAACAACTCGGCGTCACCGCAACCACCCGACAGTGGTCCACCGTGAAGAAACTTATCGATTTTGCGCAGTGATTATTCTGCCGAGGCCTCTGGATCCTGGGCCGGATCGGCTGCCGGCTGTTCGTCCGCAACCCACGAAACAAACAGTCGCAACCAGTTTTCGGCAGGTTCAGCGATCTGCACGCCGACACGTGCGGTCCCATAGATCGCCGGCGCAACGCGCACGACCATCGCCGTAACTTCGATCGGCGCGCCATCAGGCCGGTGCGCGCGCAGGTACAAACGCTCGCCGCGATTCACTTTCTGGTTCAAATGGAAAAGCGCGCCGGAGGTGGAGATATCGTCGGTTTCGGTAGGTTCGCTCCAGGCTGATCCATCTTCAGCGCGTCCGGAAACGACAATCGGCAAACGCAACGACATGCGCAACGCAAATCGTCGCTCTTCATTGTTGTAAGGCGTGCTCATGTTCGACAACACTGGGGAATGATGTCAGGAAGACTGCGCGCGACGCAAATCTTCATTCTCCTTACTCCAATCGTAAAAGCCCTGACCGGTTTTCTTTCCCAGTTTCCCCTCGCTCACCAACCGCCGCAAAACCTCCGGCGGACGAAACGTTTCGGATCCCAATTCGCGATGCAGGTACTCGGCGATACTCAGACGCACGTCAAGACCGACGAGGTCGGTCAATTTCAACGGACCCATCGGATGGTTGTAGCCAAGTTCCATCGCGGTATCAATATCACGTGCACTCGCGACGCCCTGCTCGACCATCCGCATCGCTTCGAGACCCAGCGCGACACCCAACCGGCTCGACGCAAACCCCGGGACGTCCTTTACCACGATCGGCTCTTTCCGCATCCGCCTGCCGGCGGCGGTGACCGTTTCGACCGTCTCGTCGCTGGTCTTTTCACCTACCACGATCTCAACCAGTCGCATGATATGGACGGGGTTGAAAAAGTGCATTCCGACAACTGCTTCGGGACGTTTTGCTGACCTCGCGATTTCACTAATCGACAGCGACGAAGTGTTACTGGCAAAGATAAACGAGCGATCTGTAAGCGATTCGAGCTGGCGCAGGATCTCTCGCTTGAGATCCAGTTTCTCCGGCGCGGCCTCAATGATCAGATCCGCGTTGGCACAATCCTCGAATTTGGTAGTTCCACGAATCTGCTGCAATGTGCGGTCGCGCTCGTGGTCGGTCAGCTTGCCGAGTGAAATACCCTTGGCAAGGTTCTTCTCGATCGACTGCACGCCTCGCGCGAGTGCCTCTCGGTCCACGTCGCTGAGCAGGACCGAAAACCCATTCGCAGCAGCAACCTGAGCGATCCCGTGGCCCATGGTTCCGGCGCCGATTACGGCAATGGTTTCAATGGAAGCCATCAGGTTCGACTACCTCATTGTCGCTAGTTATACTATACGCGCAACCGTTTGAAAACCACGGATTTAAAGATAAGGCTATGGATAACGAAACAATTAAAAGGGACGTCGTGATCATTGGATCTGGTCCTGCCGGGCTCACGGCTGCGATTTATGCCGCGCGCGCGAGCCTGCGCCCGTTGCTGATCGACGCGCCCGCCGACGCCGAAAAGCAGACGACGCCGGGCGGACAGTTGATGATCACCACCGACGTCGAAAACTATCCGGGATTTGCGAACGCCATCGAAGGCCCCGAGTTGATGGAGCAGTTTCGCCGCCAGGCTGAGCGGTTCGGAACGGAGTTTATGGAGACGTGGATCACGGAAGTCGATCTCAGCGAACGTCCGTTTCAGCTCTACACCAAAGGCCCGACGATTTCGACTGAAACGTTGATCATCGCGACTGGCGCGTCCGCGAAATGGCTGGGAATTCCGGGTGAGGCGAAGGTGCCAAACGGTTTTGGTGGAAACGGAGTTTCGGCGTGTGCTACCTGCGATGGGCCACTGCCTGCGTTTCGTAACAAGGACATCGTTGTCGTGGGCGGGGGCGATACGGCGATGGAGGAAGCTACGTTCCTGACGCGTTACGCGGCAAAGGTTTATGTTGTCCATCGCCGGGATAAGTTGCGCGCGTCGAAGATCATGCAGGACAAGGCGTTTCATAATCCGAAGATCGAGTTCATCTGGAACACAGCCGTGGAAGAGATCGGCGGAACGGCGGACGACGGCGTCCAGTGGGTGAAGTTACGCAACCGGCAAACGGGCGAGGAGCAGAACTTCCCCTGCGCAGGGGTGTTCGTGGCGATTGGTCACAAGCCAAATACTGATCTGTTTAAAGGCTGGCTCGACATGGACGAGATCGGTTACATCAAGACGGCCCACCGTTCGACTGCAACCAATATCCCCGGCGTGTTTGCTTGCGGCGACGTGCAGGACGCTGTTTATCGACAGGCTGTAACGGCTGCCGGAACCGGATGCATGTCGGCGATCGACGCGGAACGTTTCCTCGATCATCTGCCGGTCGAGATGCCGTCGGGGGAGGAAGTGACGATGGAAGGCGAACACGTCACCGCCGATCACCAAGCCATCATCACACCTGACGGTCACATGATCCCAAATCAAGCTGAGTTGGCGGTTGGAGAAGAGTAGTTGAACAATCCACCAACTGCCGTTGGTGGGATTCTTTTCGGTTTGGTCACTGGCAGTAGGTTGTAATTAACGATCCACCAACTGCCGTTGGTGGGATTCTTTTCGGGTTGGTCACTGGCAGTAGGTCGTAGCTAACGATTCAGCAACTGCCGTTGGTGGGATTCTTTTCGGTTTGGTCACTGGCAGTAGGTTGTAACTAACGATCCACCAACTGCCGGTGGTGGGATTCTTTTCGGTTTGGTCACTAGCAGTATGTCGTAACTAACGATTCAGCAACTGCCG
>JAICGQ010000027.1 GCA_025923035.1 Pyrinomonadaceae bacterium
ACGCCGCGAAAACGATCTTTCTGTGCCGGCGGTGGTGGTGGTTCTTTTTTCTCCACTCCGGCAACAGGTTCGGGAGCCGGCGGCGGTGGTGGAAAACCTTGCGTGCCGCAGTCGAGCCGGCCATTGGGCATTTCAACTGACAGGAACAGCAGATTCTTGTAAACGGATACGTCGTTCTGTCCACCGGGACAAACCATCGACGTCACCAATCTCGTTCTTGCGGGATTCGTGATGTCGTAGATGCTGAGACCGTAGAAGTTTCCCTGGAAGAGGTAATTTCCCTGGAACGCCAGATCGGAATTTGCAAACGCGAGTTGTGCCGTGGCGAGTTGCGCGGGCTTCGGAATCTTTGCGCTGTCCGGGATGCCGAGCAGACTCAGCGTCTTCTTGACCTGCGGACTATCGGGATTCGTCGAGCCGAGTTGAAAGACGTTTGGCTTCTTCACCAGCAACACATGTTTGATGCCCATCGCTGCTTCACCCGCATTGAAAACACCGGGCGCGAGTGTTGCACGCGGATCGCTTGCGTCGGAACCTGTCATGCCGGGCGGTAGTGGACCAGCCGGTTCGGGAGCAAATGGATTCTCAGGTTCCTTCGCTTTCACTTCTCGCGGCTCCGGGGCCGGCGAAGTCGATGGAGTTTGCGCGTGCGTTCCGATCGCGGAACACAGGCACAACGCAAACGAAGCAATTAGTAGACGGAGGGCAATACCGCTTACTCGACTCATCATTTTTCCTCTTTCGATTTTTCTGCCAGCATCGATTGCATGATCTTGATCTCAGCGCGCTGGCCGCTGTCGACGTCTGTCGCGAAGTTGAATAGCTCGGCGTCCTGTCCAGCGCCGGCACTGTCAAATAGGTCTTTCACCATCACGAGTGCGCCGTTGTGATGTTGGATCATTCCGGACAGGAACAGGTGATCGAAGTCGTCGTCTTTTGCTTTTCTCAGTGCGTCCATCTGCTTCGCCGTCAGCATTCCCGGCATGAGCATTTCGTGGTTCGACATGTCCATGCCGGGCATGTGCGACATCGGCCGCGAGGTGGCTGCGCCTCTCGCCGTGAGCCACTGTTTCATAAACTTCATTTCGTCTGACTGCGACCGGCTGATGCGCGCGCCGAGCGAGCGGAGTGCTTTGTTCTGCGTGTGCGACTCGATTAGGGCTGTCATCTCAACCGCCTGCGCGTGATGCATGATCATGTCCTGCATGAACTGCACGTCGGCCGGCGATGGCGGCGGTAAATTGCCTGTGGTGGATGATGGCAACCGTTTCGTCGGCTGGCCGGGCGCGCCGGGTTGAACAACGACTGGGCCTCTAGGCTCTGCCTTCTGCGCAAAGACTGAGAGCGATAACAAGAAGACGAACGCGCCGGCGAACAAAACCCGAGCGCTTAACTGAAGACGATTCATCGGTCTAAATTGAGCAAACGAGGCCTATACCTTAACACAAAGCAGCAACTACTATCGAAAGCTACTTTGCACAAAAACCACCCACGTTAGTGAGTGGTTTTGTGCAAAGCCGTCGAAAGACGAAGATGTCGATCGGTTCCGTGACGGGTTTGCCGGGTGCACTGGTGGTGTGCGCGCGCATCGCTTCGAGGCCGGCGGCTAGTGTGGTGGGCGAGAGTTGGACCATCACCGACCCAGGTTTGGCTCTGCGTTTTTGCGAGAACAATGAGAAACTACGGCCATGGTGAGAAACATCGGGAAGCGGGAAGGGAACGGCGGAGGAGCGAAGCTCGAAGGTGAGATCGACGACTTGTTCCGGTTGCCGCTGGCGGAGTTTACCGGCGCGCGCAACACGCTCTCCGCGCGGTTAAAGAAGGAAGGCCGTGCGAATGATGCCGAACGCGTGAAGTTACTCGGCAAGCCGCCAGTTTCGGCGTGGGCCGTCAACCAGCTTTACTGGGACCATCGCGATGCATTCGACGATCTCATCGCCACGGGTAAACGCTTGCGTCCCGCGCAGAAGTCGCGCCCCGGCAAAGCAGCGGACATGCGCGACTCGCTTGATGCGCGACGCGAGGCGTTGACGACCTTGTCAGATCTGGCCACGGAGTTGTTGACCGATGCTGGTCACAGTCCTTCGCCTGACACGCTGCGTCGCGTTGTCACTACCCTCGAAGCACTCTCCGCCTATTCGTTGCTGCCAAATGGTCCAACTCCCGGACGTTTGACGCAGGACATAGATCCGCCGAGTTTTGAATTGATGGCGGCGTTGATGTCGGGCGCAATCCCGTTCGACGACGCTGACGAACCTGCGCCCCCACGCAAGGCAGGTAAAGCTACTCCGCAAAAGGCGAGTTCGCCCGGCGAAGTACGCCGCATCGAGGAGTTTCGCAAAGCGAAGATCGCGGCCGCGAAGACTTCATTGCAGGACGCGAAAAAATCGTTGGCCGATGCGCGAGCGAGAACGCAGAGTTTGGAGTCAGCACAGAAGAAAGCGCAGGCGCAGGTAAGGGAAGCGGAGAAGCACAAGCGTCAGGCCGAGTCGCTCCTTGAAGATGCGACGGCCGCGTACGAAGACGCCGTCGAGCGGGCTCGCAGCGTTGATTCTGATCTACGTGAAGCGGCGCAGGCGGTTGACGCGGCAAAGGGCAGTGTTGAAGAATCGACCAAAGAGTTGGAGTCGTTGCTGCGATAGTTGCAGCTCAATCGTGCAGGGAAGGGGAAAGACAATGGACGAATTGATCAAGCGCATCACTGAGAAGACAGGCATTTCCGAAGATCAAGCGCGCTCGGCTGTGAACACGGTTTCGGGATTTCTCAAAGAGAAGCTTCCGGCGCCGATCGCCGGGCAGGTTGATAATGTGTTGAGTGGAGCCGGCGGTCTCACGGACAAGCTTGGCGACGCCGCAGCGAAGGCCGGCGGTTTATTTGGCAGTTCGTAGAAATACGCTACGCCGGTTTTAGCGCCGGCTTTAGATAGACCAGCAAGTAACGCCAGAACAACTGTCTCGTCACGGTTGCGCCGGGCAGAAATTCGTGAGCAAGGGCGCGCATCTGCGTAACGGTTGAATACGAGTCGTGTTTGCCGTGTTGCTCCCACGCTTTACGCACTTCCGGCGGTGGTTGCAATCGTCCGTTGTGAATCAGCCGGAGCATCGGACTCACCCCGAACCCAATCACGTCCAGCACGCGATCCATCAAACTCTCGGACGCAACGAGATCGAGCACCACTAACACGCCACCCGGCTTCAAAGTATCTCGCATCTTCACAAGTAACTGCCGCTGGTCCACGTGATGCAGCGTCGCTATCGAACAGATGAAATCGAACTGCGACTGCGGAAAGTCGTACCTCATCGCATCGGCCAACTGAAACTCGAGGTTCTTGAATTCACCCGACCGCGAACGTGCGACCCGAATCATCTCCGCGGACAAATCCAACCCCAGTACACGCTGGCAACGCCGCGCCAGCTCTCTTGCGAATGCACCGGTACCACACCCGATCTCCAGCGCGTGTTCACAATTCCGCGGGACGTGGCTAAGGAGCAGATCGTGATAATGGTTGTTCGCCGTCCAACCCTCCTCATCGAGCAAGGCCAAACGGTCGAAATCTGCCTCAACGGATGACATTATTTAGAGTGTTCAATACAAGGCGGTGGTATGTGTGCTGCAAGTTAGCGTGCGGCTTGCGTTACTCAACAGGCCACTGGAAGCACAAGCAATAGCCGTCGGGGTCGGTCAGGTATAGCTGCTTCATCCCGTACGGCGCTACTTTTGGTTCGTCTACGTTGATGCCGTGTTCCCGGAGGTGGTGGTAGGCGGCGTCGACGTCGGGGCAGCGGAAGTACAGGCATGTGTCGCCGTGTGCTGAGATCCGTGCCGCCTCCGGTTTCGGAGGACGGCTGTCTTGCTCGTAGGCCGTATTCAACATCACGAAGGTATCGTTTAGCCGGAGCAATCCCCAGTCAAATTGATCGCCGTCGCGATCTGAAGTTGCGACGATCTCGAAACCAAGTACCTCGCGATAGAAGCGAACCGACGTTGGCATGTCAAAGACTTGCAGCAGCGTGCAAACGCCTGACACTTCAATCGGCATAACCTGAACTCCCTAACTAAAATCGATCGTCACTTCCTTTGCTCCTCACCCGGATGGTACGACGATTCGAGATTCGCGCGGATGTCTTCGAGCGTTAGCCATGCGGGTTTGAATTCACCGCGCGCGTAAAGCGCAGACTGGTCCATGAAGTGCCGGCTCTTCGGATCTCCACTGGCGCCGAATGTGTGGATCGAGAGGGCACGAACCTTCGGGGCAAACTCGACGACGCTGATGTAAGTCCCACCGGCAACGCCGTACCGGCGCTTCTGTCCACTAATTGGCGCAGCATAGAACGTGAAGACAGCGCCGTCATTACCATTCACGCCGCTGACAGCAATACTCGGACGCGCGTCCTGAAAATCTTCGCCCTTACTCTCATCGCGACGTTGAAGCCGCGTCAGTTCACCCCAGGCAACTTTCCAGGTTCCGAAGTCTCGCTGAAGCTCGTCCAAAACCTCCCCAAACGCTCGCAACTGTTTCTCGGGTGTCAAAGCGTTTTGGTCTCCCAGTCGCAACACGCGGTCGTGCCAGAGACTGAACACGGTCATCGCAACCGAGTCGTTCGAGCTTCGTTGATTCCAGCGAACAAGCTCCTCAAGCGCCTGGCGCGCTGGAAAATCCGGTCTTACGTCCGGAACCTGCGCCAGGTCCTTCTTGAGCAACGCAATCAGCTCCGGCAGGCGCTTGGCTGCACTCATCACGCGCGTATCGAAGGCAAGCTTCGTCCACTCATCAAACGTGAACTTCCGCTTACTCTCGAGAATCTCACGCGAGATCGCGCCTCGAGGATTGTCGCCTTCCTGGACCATGTACTTCGGAAACTGTTTCGGATCGGGATTGCCTTGACTCGTCAGCAGGAACGGCGTCGTGTTGCAGTTCTGCATCCAGCCGGTTTCGGGATTCGTGAGTTGCGGCAACTCGTCGATGCTGTGATAGCCCTGCCACTCCGTCGCCGGATCGCTGCCGTCCAGCGGCTTGGTCCAATCGAAACGAGGATCGCGCTTCGGGACCGCGCCGTTGTAGACATACCAGGTGTTACCCTGTCGATCGGCGTACATTACATTGCCAAACAGCATGTTCAGCGGCGTCATCGCCTTCTTGAGCGCCGCGAGCGAAGTCGCGCGCGTCATGTCGTACCACTCACGCAGCCAACCATCCGATTCAAACTTCGCCATCCGCAGCGAAATCAGTTTGCCGTCGCGCGCACCGACGATTGGACCATGATGCGTCTTGCGCATCGTGAACTTGCGCATTTCAAAACCGCCGGCCGTCTTGACGCGAATCTCTTCCACGCGTTCTGTCGCAAGGCGGTGTCCGTTGCCGTACTTGTAGGCGAGCGGCCGGGCGGGATCGTCGAACGTTTCGAGATAGACGTCGGCCAGGTCGGCGGCATTGTCAGTGCTCACCCAGCCGCCATTCTCGTTGTGTCCGACATACGGAAGCGGAAAACCGAAGCGCGTGTAACCGGTGAAGTTCCAACCTTCGTCGCTGTGCACGTGACCCTCGTAAACCTGACCTGGTCCGAAGAACGGCAAGTGAGGATTGATGAACAGCATCGCATGACCGGACGCGCTTCTGGATGGACCAACGACCCAACCGTTCGAGCCCGTGTGCTGTTTCAGATCGTGTTCTATCGAGGCAGTTTGCAAACCGCCGCGTCGCAGGTTTCGGTCGCGCGCGAAACCGTTTTGGAAGTAGTTGTAACGAATGAACGCAAGCGTATACCACGGTTCGATTTTCGTGAGCAGTCGCGGGCGTACTTCGGGATGGCGTTGCAGATAGTAGTTGAACCCGGCCGCGAAGCCGTCGCAGAGCGAGCGCATATGACGATCGAGACGTGCGTATTCTTCGCGTGCTAATCGCGGAATCTCGAGTGCGCGATTTAGTCGATCTTCTTCAAGCGCCCGTTCACCGTAAAGCTCGGCGCCGCGTCCGAGCGCGAGGATGAAGTTTTCTTCGACGCGCCAGAAGTTGTCTTCCGCCTGGGCGTACGCGAAACCGAAAACGGTGCTCGCGTCGGTGCGGCCGAAAACGTGCGGCACCCCGTACGTGTCGCGATAGATCGTCACCGTACTCGCGAGCTTCGCCAGTGAACGGTCGCTGCTCTGTTCGTCTGCTCGCGCGTTGGAGGGAAACATTGTTACGACAACGAAGAGAAGCAGCACCGTTCGAGGTGAGTTGTGTGAATTGTGCATATTGTGAACCTCACGACCTTTGGCGTGATTGTGCCACATCGAAACGGGGCGGGGGAGTGTAAATTCTTGCCCTGCATTGCCGGAATCATAGACTCTGCGTGCCCAGTCTCATCGCTGATTGAATAAAACGGAGGACCCTCATGAAACGACCCATGCGTATCGCTTTTCGCAACGGATCGCTTTAAAGCTTCAACGGAATGTAGTCGTATTCGCCGATGCCCTGCAGGACCAGGAAGTTAGCGGATGCAGCGCCGGCGTTTTCGACGCGGTGCGGACGCCGCTGGCGCACTGCATACGTTTCACCAGGATTCAGAAACACCTCTTCGTCGGGATCGCGCAGCAGAAGTTTGATACGGCCTTCGATCACGTAAAAGGTATCCGTCACCCGTGTGTGACAGTGCCACGGCACGGCTTGCGACGACGATATCTGCAGTTCGGAGATACGAAAGTTGGGCCGCTCGGCGTGTCGCACGCGACGCTCGACTTCGTAAAGGTGGTCTGCATTCTTCAGCGCGTCCATTCAAACCTCCTCGCTAACAGCTCTCTGCATCGCCTTCTTTGAATCGTGCGCGAATTTCTTTTGTAACCGCCGGGCGTAAGGGTAACCTAGTTTCGCCATTGGTCCAGGTTTTGAAAATGCCAGCAGGTCGTACCAAACAGAGTCGTCCTGGTGATTCCACTCGACGAGGAACCTTTCTTCGCCCTGCTCGGCATGCTCGGCGAGCGTTCCGTAGGCGAAACCGTATCGTTGCTCCGCTCTGTGTTCTTCTATCACGTAAACAATCCGACACGCATTCATAGACCAGAAACCGAGATGCCTCACGACGACTGCCACTGTCGACCCTTGTTCGATCGGTGTGTTATCGAAACACAACTGCACCCACCCGAGATCAAACATCTTCCACTGCCGAACCGCATTCACCGCGGCGTCGAAACATTGCGCGCCTGAACCAAGCTGCACCCGGTTATGGTCCATCGTGTAGCCGTCACTCGCTGAGTCGCGCGTGATTTCCAAGGGAGCGTAGGAGAAAGTCGAATGCTGTTGGGCCGTTATAAACGCACGGATCTGCAGTTCAGAAGGTTTGTGCAGCAGTAGCATACGAGAACGAGATTCAGGTGGGAATATAACAAGAGAGGTCCGCGACGCGGAATCGTCAAGGAAGTGCGAGAACGGAGGTGTTGCGCAAGGTGTGCGGTGCGCGTGTCGGTTCGTCGCGCACCGCACTTCATCGCGCCGGGCGAAAGCTATGGTCGATTCGAGTTGCCGTTGTTGTTGCGATTGCTCATGTTGCTGTTGCTATTACCGCCACGATTGCCAGGGTTGAGCGCTTTGGCCATCTGGAGATGTTCCTGCAGTGTCGGCAGCGTTCGAGTCGCAAACGCTTTGAGATCCGGATCGGCGCCTTTCGTGCTCTGCTTTTCGAATGCTGACACGTCTTTGTTGTGATCGCTCAGCATCATCTTCGAGTAATCGCGATCGAAATCAGCGCCCGTTTTACCCGAAAGCTTCGTCACGTGCGCGCGATGTTTTTCGTCGAGCTCGGTCGGCAACGTGATGCCTTTACTGGTCGCTAACGACATCAGCTCCGTGTTTGCTTTCGAATGATCGTCCACCATGCGCTGACCAAACTGTTTCACCGCGTCGCTCGCACCGTTTTGCACTGCCAGCCGGCCGAGTTCGACTTCCATCATGCCACCCATGGCTGCGTCCATCAGGAAGTTCCGATCCTGAGAGCTCATCGCGGACATGCCGGCCTGTTCGCCTGTCGCTCCCGAATTGCGGTTGCCGGAGCGGTTGGCGTTGCGATTTTGTGTGTTGCTGTTGCTGTTGCTGTTGCTGTTTCCGTTTTGGTTGGAATTCTGGTTTTGGATCGCCACGCCGCCCTTCACGACGATAGCTACGAGCCCGCACGCGATAAGCACAGCGAGGATCCAAATGTGTGCGTGTTTAATCAACTGCCTGTTGTTCATTGCTTCCCTCCTTGATCGACGGCGGACGCGCCCGCCGTAAAAACGGATTGCTTTGTAAAGGCGATGTTATGTGGGGGTTGGTTTGAGGCTAGCAGTGAATGGCCGCAAAAACAGTGCGGTGGCGTACTTTATACGGTGTTTGCGGGTGAGCGGATCATGCCGAGAAGCTTCGTCGTCGTGTTCCAGTTACGGACTGTGATGTTCTTGAATGCGGCACGTTGCGGGAGTTTGTTCAGATTACTTTGCGCGGATTTGCTGATGAGTCGTCGAAAATAGATCGCGTGATCGCCGGCGTTTGCGGTGTCGACTCCGGGTGTCGCGGTAATGGCGCTTAAAGCCTCCGCAGTCGTGAATGGCTCACGCACAAAAAGGACGTCGTAGCGGAACTCGTCGGGATCTTTGCCAAAATCTTTTGGCGCCTGAGCGACGACGCGTTCCAACTCGCTCCCGGATATCAATACCACTCGGGATTCATAGCTGAACGCGTCGCTCAATGCCTTTTCAATGAGCGCCGTGAGCTTCGCTTTGTTCTTCTGTTTTGCGGCGAACACCACGTTCCCGCTCGCGATGTACGTCGCCACTTCGCTGAAACCCATGCTCGCGAAACTATTTCGCAAATCGAGCATCTTGATCAGATTGTTCCCGCCGACATTGATCCCGCGGAGCAGGGCCACGTAACGGTTTTCGCTCATTCTATGACCTCGTTTAACTACGTATGTGTGATCATCAACACGTACCCATCCGGATCCACGACCTGGAACTCGCCGCGTGGCGCATAGAACGGGGTCGAGATGTCGCCGGGACTGAGTCCCGCCTCCGCCAGCGCCGCATGCGCAGCATCGACGTCGTCCGTATAAAGATAAAACAACACGCTCTGCTGATCGGCGACGATCGCTCCAGACGCCTGGGCCAACATCAACTGAGCCTCCCCGCAACGCAACCACGCCCACGCCGTCTTCGTCGTCCCTTCCGGCGCAAACGTATTCCCGACCTCAAACCCCAACTGTTCATAAAACCCCACCGACCTCTCCACGTCTTTCACGGACACCATCGGAACAAGCTGTCTTGTCTGCATTGTCATACCGGCCAGGTTAAGTTAGTGGTCTGCGAACAACCCCGTTATCACGCGCGAAGAACTTCATCACCATCCCGAAACGCAAACAAAATGACGCAACAGATCCGCGAAACCAGTGGTACTATCACCCTGCTCCGGGCACGATTACAAGCTTCCTCGCGTAACACGAATACTAATCAAAGGAACCATCCTCATGCGTAGACGCTCAATCAGCCTTCATCACTTATTCGTTGCCGCAATCATGCTGGTGTCGGTCGCGGCCGTAGATATCTTCGCGCAGCGGCCGTTCAACAAAGCCGAGTTCGTGGCGCGGCGGGCGAAGCTGTTTGAGAAGATACCCGACGGCATCGCCATCATCTTCGCCGCCAGGGACCAGCACTACCCGGTCAAGTTTCGCCAGGCGCCGGATTTCTACTACCTCACCGGAATCGAGGAACCCGGCGCGGTACTCGTCCTGATGGGGCCAACCAAGGGCGCGTTCCTCTTCGCTCCACGCCGCTCCGAACCACAGCTTCGTGCCGATGGTCCAGGTATCTGGCAGTTGGACAAACGAGAGGAAGTTTACGGCCTAACGCGAGTGCAGCCAATCGAAGAGTTTCTGCCAATGATGGCGTTCTTCGGCTCACGCCCCAAGAAGCTCTACATGTTCACCGGTTCGCAAGGCAACGTGCAGAACGCACGCGAAGAGCTCGACTACTACGAGTTGCTCGAATCGGCCCAATCCATCTCCGGTGCGGTTCCCGAATCGCGAAAAGGCGTCGGCGTGATTCGCGAGTTATTGCCGCACCTCGAATTTCAACCTCTGAACCCATTGCTAGACGAGATGCGTTGGGTGAAGTCTGCGTACGAGATTGAGTTGATCAAGAAGAGCTCTGAGATCGGCGCGGAAGGCGTGAAGGAAGCGATGAAGGGAACTCGACCGGGGATGTACGAGTACGAACTCGAAGCCGTCGCCCGCTACGTCTACACCAAACGCGGCGCGCGCGGCGACGCGTTTCGCCCAATCGTCGCTTCAGGACCAAACACGATCATCCTGCACTACTCGGCAAACAACCGTCAGATGATGGACGGCGACGTTGTTTACATGGACTACGGCGCGGATTACGAATACTACAACTCCGACGTCACCCGCTCATGGCCCGTCAACGGCCGCTTCACACCCGAGCAGGAGAAAATGTATCGCTGCATTCTCGAAGCGCGCGACGCGATCATCGCGGCGATGAAACCCGGCGTGACGATCATTCAACTACAAGACGTCGCCGCCGCGGTTTACAAGAGGCACGGATACGAAAAAGAGTTTCAGGCGCTCGGACGTTACGTCGGTCACACCATCGGACTCTCGACGCACGACGTCGAGATGCGCGATCGGACTCGTCCACTGGTTGCGGGCGTAGTTTTCAACGTCGAACCGCTGCTCGAGATTGCGGAAAAGAAGATTCACATGCGACTCGAAGACACCGTGCTGATAACGCCTACGGGCGCACTCAACATGACGGCCGGCGTGCCCGCAAGTCTCGACGAAATCTACGCGCTCATTCGTCAGAAGGCACTCAGCATCAATTGAATTCCGATCCGCGCGATAGAAACCTTGAAATAGTTCGATTTGACGAACTATTTCGCCTTCTTATAATCCTTCCCCGATGGCCGATGACGACGTATTTGAAGTCCAGCGACTCTACCCGCAGATCTATCTCGCCTGTCATGCCGATCACGTGCGTGCAGCGTCGACGAAATGGCGCATCTCGTCGCAGGATGCGTCGATCCTGGTCCATTTAGATCGCGAGATCGGACTGAGTCCGCGCCGGCTCGCGGCGCACCTCGGCGTTGCGCCTTCGACTCTCTCGGCCGCACTGTCGCGGCTTTCGGAACTGGGCTATCTCACAAACGAACCGGGCAAAACAGATCGACGCAAACGCGAGATTCGCTTGACTGCACGAGGCGCGGAAGCAATCGCCTCCACGTCGGTCCTGAATGCCGACCGCGTGCGGGCTCTACTCAAGACACTGAAACCGGATGAACGAAAGGCGGCAGTACGAGGTCTCTCATTACTCGCCGAAGCTGCACGTCGTGTGAAAGAACCATGAAGCTTCTCATCTACATCGTGGTGGCGGTTGTCGGCAGTCTGGTCTTGCTCGTCGGCGTCATTGCGCTGATCGGTTCACGACTGCCAAAGACGCACGTCGCTTCTCGTTCGATCTTCCTGCGTAAATCTCCACCAGACGTTTACGCCGTCTGCCGCGACTTCGCCTCGACGCCAAAATGGCGAGCCGACGTAAAACAGGTCGACGTCGAAGCGCAGCAAGGCGGACCAGTTTACTTTCGCGAAGTAGCGAAGCACGGCGCCGTCAACTACGAACTGATCGAGGATGTTCCAGCCGAGCGCATGACGACGCGGATTCGCGATACGGATCTCGGTTATGCAGGCAAGTGGACTTACACGTTCGTTCCCGAAAACGGAGGCACGCGCGTGACGATTAGAGAAGACGGTGAAGTCTCAAACGTTCTCTTCCGCTTCATGTCGCGTTACGTGTTTGGGCAGACGTCGTCGATCGACTCTTATCTCACATCGCTGGCAAAGCATTTTGGCGAACCCGAAGCTGTGCCGCGGTAAGTCTTAACGAACAATCGCTTCCTGCTTTTGCTTGTCTGCTTCGGCCCACTCTCTCGCTGAGACGAACGACTGGCTGTCGTAGATCAGCACGATCGTTCCCACGCTGAGGCGTTTGCTCATGTCGGCCGCGGCAGACATCGGAATGCGAATGCAGCCATGACTCTGCGGTGTACGAGGCACGGAAGGATTGCCGTGAATGGCGAGTCCGTCGCTGAAGTAGTTTGGATAGTAAAGCAGGCCGAGTGGTGATTTCCTCCAGCCCGCGATCTTCCCGTAAATTCTGAATCGTCCGCGCGGTGTGTACGCCAGACCGCGAATGCCGTTTTCGTTGTAACGCTTATTGCTGCCCGTCGACACCGGCAGAATCTTCTGCACTGCTCCTTCACTATCGAACAGCACGAGTATCTGGCGATCGATGTCTACTTCGACGTGTGCATAACCCGGATCTCGTGGCTGTGGCGCCGCGGCTTCCATGATCGCGTCAAACTCACTGCGAGTGAGTTTGCCGGTCACTTTACGTCCTTCCCACTTTTGAAAGAGGACCAGTGCGCTGCGAGTCGCGGCGTCGATCACGCCGTCGGCAGGTCCGGCCTTGTAGCCGAGCTCCGACAGATGTCGTTCGGCTTGCTTGATTTCGGCACGCGTCGGTGGGCGATTCACCACACGTTTACGCTTCGACTGAGCGGACGATTCGATCGGGATCAACCCGATCAGGCCGAGGATAAGAGACACAAGTGCGAGCTTGCGTAGCATAGTCACAAAAACCCCTAAACTCTCTGGAGGTAGAAACTTTTCAATGTGGGGGAGCACCGGTCGGGCGGGGGCGAACTGCTGTAACAACCATAACCCTGCACGCACAACCAGGTCAACGTTTAAGTGCGGGCGCGTTGGCCCCGCAATTGCAAAAAATTTGCAATCCCCAAACCCGGCCCGATGATCCTTATAATGGGTGACTTGTTAGCGACCGCGCATCGATGACTAAACGAATCGTTCTCATACTTCTATTGTTCGCCGCAGTGGCTGCGGGTGTTTGGATGGGTCTGCGGCTCGCACAAGGCGGATGGCAGGCGCAACAGAAGGAGCAGGAAGATCCCGCTGTAACTGCCGAAACCAGCACGGACACGTGGGACCAGGCAGTTGAAAAGGTCAAGGCCGATCGCGGCGAACCCGCGGGCACGGGCGCACGCGTCGAGACGCCGCCTGAGCTCAAACACTACGAGGAGCGTCACTGGTTTCTCGCGACGCAGGTTGCCGAGGTCGCGGAGCATCGCATTCGGACCTGTCAGGATTACATGGACCTCGCCGCTATGATCGAGGCCGGCGAAATGGTCACCGTCCCGGCATTCACCAACTCCTACATCCTGTTCGGCATCGGCGAGCGCGCGAACGACGACGCTTTCTCGCGGTACACAGACGATCGCAACATCGAACTCTACGACGAGTCGCAACTCGCGGCCGCATATCGAGAGATCGAAGACAAGCGTTCGAAACTCCGAAATGACATTGCGTCGTTGAAGACTCAGTCGACGAAACTGAGCAAACGAGAACGCACGAAACAACGCGAACTGCAAAAACAGATTGCCGCGCTCGAGTCAGATCTGAGGTCGAACGAGGAAGAAAAGGCGAAGCTCGACGAGGTTTACGGTGACGCCGAAACCCGTCAACGAATGTTTCGCGATTACGCGTCGTTGCAGTTGCTTGCGCAGAACTTTGCCGGACGGTCTTTCGATCTGAACAACTCGTACGATCGTCAGGCCTTGAAGATGACGATGCTCAGTTCGCTGCGGCCGCAGGCGTTGAAGGTGATGGAAGAAGTAGCGTCGGCGTATCACCGGCAGTTTGGGCGCCGGTTGCCGGTGAGTTCGCTGGTGCGACCGGAGCAGTATCAAAGATCGCTGAGACGCGTGAACCGGAACGCGATCCTGATCGATACGCCGCCACATTCAACTGGTCTCGCATTCGACATCGATTATCGTTACATGAGCGGCCCGGAACAGTCGTTCGTGATGGGCGAGCTCGCGCGGTTGAAGAGGGAAGGGCGTATCGAAGTCATTCGTGAACGAAATGCGAACTATCATGTGTTTGCGTTTTTGAATGCCGCCCGGCCGAGCGATGATCTGATCGCGGCTTCGCTCGAGGAGGCGCGCGGACCGCAGCAACAGGCGCATCACGCACCCGCGAAAAAGGCGACGGTGAAAAAGGCGACGGTAAACCGCAGGAAAGCGACGAAGAAGACAACGAAATCGCGACAATCGCGGGCAACCACACGGAACACTCGCAGACGGCGATAACAACGCCGTGCGCGAGGTGAAAAACGCGTCGAACCGGGAGGGAATTAGGTGCATCGCATATCACGATCTCACGTACGACGGCAATTTATGAAGAATCGTAGAGTTCATCTCCTGGTAGTTATTGTTGCGCTTGCGACCGCGGCGGCGGTTGTGACATTTGCGCCGCGCGGCAGTCGTGGACAATCGAGGACGTCGAAGAGCGGTCCTCCGTCTCGGGTGAAATCGACCGTTTCCACGCGCCCAGGCAATACGGCGGCAGCGTCATCGACTTTGACCGCGGCGGCTGCGCGAAATCAGGTGCTCAGAGATGAATTGACGTGGACCTTTGGTGGGAAACAGCAGCGGGGCTGGTACCTCTACGACACGTTGCTCGCCGAGACTCTCGATACTGACGAGTCGCCGGTCAGCGCCGATTTTGCTGATGCTGTTACGAAGTGGCAGAAGCGAAGAGGCTTGAGTGCGACCGGAGTGTTCGATGAAAACTCGTGGATGGGAATGGTTGCGTACTGGCAGGGTAATCGGTTGAAAAACCGCACGACTGCTACGCCGGACCAGTTGGTTACCGCGCCGCCGGGTGATTTTTACGATCCGTCTCGAGCGGCGGAGTTGCGGCAGGTCGAGCGCGCGACGTATGACGCTTATCTCAAGATGATCGCCGCGGCGAGCGATGATCTGAAGTTGTCCGCGAAAGATCGGTCTCTCAAGATCATTTCCGCGTTTCGCTCGCGTGAGTATCAGGAACAGTTGCGTCGCAAGTCGCCGAATGCCGGGAGCGCAGGGTTGGCGGTCAACAACAGTCCGCACTTTACGGGGCGTGCTTTGGATCTTTACGTCGGCGGCGATCCGGTTGATACGAAGGATGCGAATCGCGCTATTCAGGTCAACACTCCGGCCTACAAGTGGCTCGTGCGCAACGCAGAGAAGTTCGGCTTCCGACCGTACTTCTACGAGCCATGGCACTGGGAGTATGTGAAGTGAGACTCGCCAGAGGACCGGTTGGGGTTCAAGCGAGAGGTCGACAGGTTTTCTAAAACAAGCTATTGAGTCTTCTGTGGTAAGGCTTGATCGATCGCGTCTCTCAGCCGTTCGGCGCTGCGGCCGGGGGCGTAACCGCTCCAATGTTTGACGACGCGTCCATCGCCGTCGATCACGATCGTTTGCGGAACCGCGTTGCGTCCGTTCATCAACGCGCGCGACATCTCGCGGTCGGCCCAGCCAAGCCGGAACCCAAAACTAACCTGACGCAAAAACTTCTTCACGTCATTCTCCGCCTCATCAGGATCCTCCGTGGTCAACGCGACAAACTCCACTTCCTGACCCGCATAACTCTTCCGCACTCTTTCGTAATCCGGCACTTCACGACGACATGGTCCACACCATGAGGCCCACAAATTGATCACCACAACTTTACCGTGAAAATCAGCCAACCGGAAATCCCCTTTGTCGATCCCTTTGATCTTCCGTTCCAGCAAACGCTCCGGCAAAAACATGAGCGGTGGAGGCGCCGCCGTCGTCTTCGGCGCAGGCTCCGGATTGACAGGCGGCTGCACAGGAGCCGTGTACGTCGGCTGCGGATTCGTAATCCGTCTTCCCGACTGCGGGAAAACTGTAACAGCCGCGGCCAGGACCAGGAGGGGCAACAGAAATAGTTTTCTCATAACAAAAAGCTACGGTTTGACTCTGATGGTCCCGGCATTACTGACTTGTGCGTGAGATTTGATCCGGATCGTACAAGTCCCCGGGGCAAGGGAATCAGGCAGCCGGAAGCTTACCTGAATAAACTCCGAGTTGGCTACTGCTCGCACGTCTTCAGCCGGTACGTCGTAGTTTTGATTGTTACTGCCAACCAGGTTAACAACCACCACCGATGGCGGTTCGTTCGGCACCTGCTGCAAGTTCGACACGAAAACACCGACGCGCGTGTTCTTGTCCGTGCCCAGATTGAGCACGTTGTCGATGCTGATGACCGGGAACGGATCTCGCAACAGCGTCAGCACATCGAACGCCGCCACCTGGTCCACTGCCGGTCCGCTTGTATCCGTCAACAGTTGCAGTGGAACTGGTCCAACGACGTTGTAGGTGACACTCTTCACGGGACTGGCCGCGAATCCGGTCCGAAACGCACGCGCCTTCAACGTGATCGAACTGGTCACCGCAACAGTTCCCCCATGGGCCACGATCGGATCGCTTTCAGTCGGATCAGATCCGTTCGTCGTGTAATGAATCACGCTTCCCGGAGTTCCGCAGGCGACCTGCACTTGCGTTGCCGGTATCGTCCCGGCAGCAACGCTGAAGATCGGCAGCGCCACCACCTGGTTCTCCAGTACAGACGTCGGATTGAAGCTCGAACTGGGACTTAACCCGTTGCCGAGTTCGCCACTGAGATTGCCGCCCCACGAGCGAATCGTGTTGCCAAGCGGATCGCTAATCAAAGCCAGTCCTGCGTTATTACCGGCGACGGCGGCGATGGCTCCAGTGATTCCCGTAACCGGTATCGGCGTCGGATGCGGAAACGGATCCGCAATGCCGGTGGCGAGCTGTCCCTGCTCATTACGACCAAAAACTTTCAACGTCCCGGCCTGCTCAGTGACAATGACAAAGGAAGTGCCATTGGAAACATGCTTCGCCAGCAGCGCGGGAACCTGCGTTGGCACGGGAAATGGACCATTGTCGAACAGCCCGCGACCGAGTTGACCGCGGAAGTTGTTGCCGAATGAGAGCACGGCGCCATCCGCTTTGATCGCAACGGTCGAAAGAACTCCGGTTGAAGCAGCGATCATGCCTTTCAAAGCCGGCAACTCTATCGGCGACATCACACTCGGAGTCCCCGATGTACCGTCACCCAACGTTCCGCTGAAGGTGGTACCCCAGCCGTACACCGTGCCGTCCGCCTTGACGGCGTAGCAAACACGACCACGGTTATAAATCGATACGATACCGGCGAGGCCCGGTACCTGAACCGGAGTTACGTGACTGCCGAAGTCTGACGTGCCGAGTCCCAACTCTCCGCTGCCATTTCCTCCCCATGTCCAGACGGTGCCGTCAGCCCGGAGGGCCAAGGTGTGGCTGTTGCCCGCCGCGATCGCGATGATTGACGATAGACCGACGACCTTCACCGGCCGGTTTACGTTTGACGGCGTCGCAGAACCGATTCCCAACCGGCCGAACTCATTGCTGCCCCAGGTCCAGACCGTGCCGTCGCTCTTGAGCGCAACCGCGAAGTCGTGTCCGGCGCTAATGTCTGTCACTGACATCAGATCGTCTGTCTGCACCGGAATGGGTTGGTTCGTGTTGTTTCCATTGCCGAGCTGTCCATGGAAGTTGTGTCCCCATCCCCAAACCGTGCCTCGTCTGAGCGCGAGCACATAATGGCCTTCGGACGACATCGATATTTTCTGCGCATCACGGAATGGAATCAGCTCGACTACGCGAACCGCCGCTGCACGTCCGTTGTTGCTGAGATTCGGATCCGGAACTCCGCTCGAGACATTTGCAGTTGCGTGAAGTGTGACTCCCGTGGCGGAGGTCACTCTCGCGGTCACCGAGAAATTGAATGGAGTGTTGACGGCCAGAGTGTCGCCAGCGAAGGTAGCGGTCCCACCATTGCTCCCAAGCGGAGGAGTGCAACCGGGCACACAGAAGTTGAAACTGGTTCCCGCCGGAAGTGTGATCGAAAACTGCGGGAAATGCGCCGGTCCCGGCCCCGTATTGCGTGCCGTTAGTGTGAAGGTGACTATCTGGTCCGTTGTTAGCTGATCTGGTGAAGCGACAAACGATTCGATGCCCATGTCTGCGGGCGGTGTCGGTGTCGGCGAAGGAGTTGGAGTCGGAGTCGGCGTAGGCGATGGTGTCGGCGTCGGCGTTGGTTGTTCGCCAGTCGCAGTCCAGTTGAGCGTGATGTTGCCGAACTCACTGTTCCAGCCGTCGACGACCACGCGATACGTCTGTCCGGCATTGACAGGGAACTGCACTCGGCTTGCTTTGTTGACAGCGTCGTCATTCAACGCCACCGTGCCCAATAGAGTGATGGTTGTGCCCTGATAGACGATCAGCGTGGTGTCGAAGTCGCTGCCAATCGTGTCGATCGTCGCCTGACCATTGACCGTCGGTATCCACGAGTACCAGACCGACTTGTCGGTCATCAAACCAAGGCTGTTCGGTTCACCGACCTCACGTGTCGCACTCACATTCGTCGCGGTAAGCGTTCCCGTGTCGCCGTTCAACGCGATGGCATTGGCAAAGTTGTCGTTCGGCGGGCGCACAATCGGTGGCCCACCAATGGTGTAGCCAAACAGATCGAGCGCGAGCATATCGTTCTCGCTGATCGTCCGGCGTAATCCGCGTTGCAGCGTCGGATCCATGATGCCGATGTACTGGCGGGTGGAGATTAGTGCGTCGTCTCGCCAGTGACTCGACTGCCGGCCATCGCCGTCGCCGGGCAACGGATTCGGACCACCAGTCGAGAGATCCAGTTCAAAAGTGGCGTAGGTTGAAAGCTGGTTTCCCCAGAAACGCTGATCGCCGCCGATGGACAAGACGCGTGGCGCCGTACCAAACGTGTCAAGACTCGCACGCGCAGGTCGGAAGCGGTAAATGTCCCAGACCGAGACCGATGTTGTGTCGGGGCGACCGGCGTTCGAAGTAAAGCCAAGAGCGTGACCGATTTCGTGTGTTGCGACTGCGTCGAAGTCGGCCTGGTCTGCAACGATGCCGTTAGTCGGATCGAAGTCGAAATTAAATGCGGAGTTGAAACCAATGCCGGCGTCGGCTTGACCGAGCCCGAGCGCATCGGGGTTTGCGATGTCGGGAATTAGACCCAGCGCGCGTGCGTTTGCGTTCGTCGCGCGTGCGTTGGTAACGCTGCCGGTTACATCGTTTACTTCGGTTGGCAGTTCGGTCGGGGGAAGCAGGTTATATAGTTGCGTCTCGTTGCTGTTGGAGGCGCCGTTAATCAAGCGCTGACGGAAATCGGAGAATGGACCAGTGAACGAACTGGAGGTGGTCGCGCCGAGAATGCTGGGACTCGGATAAGGCGTGCCGAAAAAGGTTGTTCCGAAGTCAACGTCGATAACGACCGTGATCGGCGTGGCGATGATGGCTTCCCAACGGTTCGCGGCGACGATAAAAGCGTTCTTGGCAACCGGGGTACCGTCGAGTTGAGTGGTACCGTGGAGCACGATGCGCAGTCCGGCGGAGGGCAACAGGTTCAAGCCCGGCGCGTCCTCCGACTTTATTGCATTCTCACCATCGCGCGAGGCGCCGGGATAGATCACACGCGTCGGCCCCCCACGCTCACGCGCATTGATCTGATCGCGCTCGGCCTTCGTAGCAGGGCGACAGGCCGTCTCCCCACGTTCGTTGCGGTAGAGAACGTAGATGTCCTCATCGTTGTTGGCGGAGCCGGTCAAACTCGGCAGCGGCTTGGTCGTTTGTGTTTGGAGTTTGCCTTCGCGCCTGGCTTGGGAAGCGCGTGGTGAAAACAAAGCCCAGCATAATCCCGCTAATAACGCGAGTGCTATGGCCCTTGACGCATAACGTGGGAGAAAAATGAACCTGAGCATCGAGCTCACCGCGATTTGTTTTAAGACTTATTCGAGACCCAACCAGCCGGCTCGTTCCAGGGAAAGGAAAATGACGAATATCAGAGCGCTAACCTAAGCCGAAGTTTCTCACAATTACCGATGCCCTGAAAAGGGAATGGGCCACTAAGCATAGTGTCCTAGTCGGGAATCCGCGGACCCCGCGCCACCCAGGTCACAGCATGTTGTTCGAGGCATCTTCGTCGGCTATCATCCGCCCGTCTAAAAGAAAGGCCCTCAAAACAACAGTGAAACACTTCGTCGCGCTTGCTCTGATCTCCCTCTGCTGTGTGTACACGACTTACGGGCAGACCGGGTTCCAAAAGGAATCAACTCCGGCGCTGCCAATCATCGACGCCCATACACACACTGACTTCTCCGGTGGGCCGGAACGGACCAGTGGCATCGCAAAAACCGAGGCCCAGTACTTCAAAGAGTGGCAGGAAACGGGTGTCGTCGGCGCGGTGGCCCACACCAGCCCCGTGGGAGCGAACTTTCACGATCTGAAGAACCGCAACGTGGTCTATTGCGCCGGTGTGGGTATCACGATCGATGCCGCCGGTATCGAAGCCGGATTGAAGTCAGGCAAGTACGGCTGCATCAAGATCTATCTCGGCTATGTGCATCGTTACGCGTACGACCCGGCTTACAACGTTCTCTATCGACTGGCGGAGAAGTACGACGTGCCCGTGGTCTATCACACCGGCGACACTTACTCGGCGCGAGCGAAAGTGAAGTATGCGGACCCGTTGACGATCGACGAAGTCGCCGTCGATCATCCGCGCGTGAAGTTCGTGATCGCACACTGTGGTAATCCATGGATCGAGTCTGCCGCGGAAGTCACTTACAAAAACGCCAACGTCTACCTGGAATGCTCAGCGATGCTGATCGGCAATCTGGACGAAGCGCCGCAGGAAAAGATTGAAACTTACGTGACGAAACCGATCGCGTGGGTGTTTGGTTACCTTGAAGATCCGCGCAAGTTGATGTTTGGAACTGACTGGCCGTTGACGTCGATGAAACCGTATCTAGAGGCTTACAAGAAGGCGATTCCGCAAGAGCATTGGAAGGCCGTGTTTCACGACAACGCGGTTCGCGTGTTCAAGTTTCCAGGCTGGAAAGAGCTCAAGTGAAGGAGCTGGAGAAAGTAAACTGAAGCCCCTCGATCATGCTAGGTAACCGAAGGGCTTCGTTGACAACAGAATCCTCCGCTGCGTTTCCGTCGGCCGAGGATGCGTCGCCAGACAGCCCGCATACTAAACCCAAACACAGCGGAGCCACAATCCTTTATGTACAATGTGCGGACGCAAAACTTTCCCAGTCTTGAAGAGTTAAATGCCGGTCGCCATCGCAATCAGAAACCTTAGCAAGTCGTACCCGGGCCCGTTCGAACTCCGCACGCTCCTTCGCCGTCCCGCACGTAAGCCGCCGGTCCAGGCGTTGAGCGACGTGTCGTTCGACGTGAACGACGGCGAGATCTTCGGTCTTATCGGACCAAACGGCGCCGGCAAGACCACGTTAACAAAGATCGTCGCTACGTTGGTCCAACCATCGACGGGCAGCGTCACCGTCAAAGGCTTCGACAGCGTTGAACAATCCGCGGAGTTGCGGCGAATGATCGGACTGGCTGCGGCTGAGGAGCGAAGCTTTTACTGGCGACTCACAGTCGAACAGAACCTGATGTTCTTCGCACGGCTTTACAGTATCCCGAAACAAACAGCAGAAACGCGAATCGCACAACTCCTGGGCCAACTCGATCTCGAGCAGTCGCGTCGCAAGCGGTTTGGTGAACTCTCGACCGGAAACAAACAACGTATGGCTGTGGCGCGGGCGTTGCTCAACAATCCGCCGATCCTGTTGCTGGACGAACCCACTCGATCGCTCGATCCGCTGGCAGCAGCGCGCATGCGTTCGTTCATCGGTTCCCTGGCAACAGGCGATCCGCCGGTCACCATCCTGCTAACGTCGCACAACCTGAACGAGATCGAAGAATTGTGCCAGCGGATTGCGATCATCAGTCATGGTCGGATTCGTGAGCTCGACACTCCCGATCGCATCCGCACACTGCACAAAGCACGGGAGCGGGTGCGACTCGTGGTTGACGGCATCTCAATCGAGCACGCAGTGAATGTCCTGGCGCCGGCGCTGGCTGACGTCGAGATCTCGCAGGATGGAGCACGCACGGTGGTAACGTTCTCGCGGGAAGTTGGCGACGATCGACTCGACCGCGGTTTGCGCGCGATTCTCGGGAACGGTACGCGCGTTGTCGCGTGTGAGACGCAGAGGGCCTCGCTGCTGGAAGTGCTGGAGTTGTATGAGCGTGAGGCGAAGGTGAAGAGCGACGGCAAGCTATGAAACGAGCCCTGGCATTGTTAGGACAGATCAAGGCCTTCGTGATTCGCGACTTCCAGTTGGCGATCAGTTATCGCGTCGCGTTCTTTGTGCGCGTGCTGACGATCCTGATCGTAGTCACGATCTTCTACTACGTGTCGCGAATATTCATGGGGCAGTCGCAGATGTTCGGGAACTGGAAGGATCCGATGGCCGCCTGGATCACCGGACTCGCAGTGCTGAGCTACTTCATGACGAACTTTTCGAGTCTGGCAAACGCGATTCGCTCGGAGCAGTTG
>JAICGQ010000028.1 GCA_025923035.1 Pyrinomonadaceae bacterium
CCCGAACGCCTTTACGCAGGGGCTCGTCTTTCTCAACGGCAAATTGGTTGAAAGCACTGGGCAGGAAGGGCGGTCGAGCCTCAGAAACGTCGAGTTGGAAAGCGGGAAAATCCTGAAGAAAGTCGACGTTCCTGAGCAGTTCTTCGCTGAAGGCATTGCCGTGCTGAACAACAAGATTTACCAGCTCACGTGGCAGCACGAGCTCGGGTTTATTTACGACGCGCAGAGCTTCGATAAGGTCGGCCAGTTTCAATACAGCGGCGAGGGATGGGGGCTGACGACCGACGGGAAGTCGTTGATTCTGAGCGACGGCTCGAATCGTCTTCGTTTTCTCGATCCGGACAGCTTTCGGGTGACAAAAACCATCGCAGTTGCGGACGCAAAAGTGCCGATCAGCCAGCTAAACGAGCTGGAATTTGTGAACGGAGAGATTTACGCGAACATCTGGCACGACGACCGTATCGCCGTCATCAATCCGCAGAACGGCCACGTTACGGCGTGGATCGATCTGGCGGGCTTGTTGCAACCCGGTGATGTGGAGGATTCTGAGGCGGTCTTGAACGGCATCGCCTACGACCAGTCGAGCGGCCGTCTTTTCGTGACCGGAAAACTTTGGCCACGGGTGTTCGAGATCAAAATCAAGCGGTAATGAAGTTAAGGACTTATTTTCAGGCGTTTTCCTACGCGATGATCGCGGTGGCTATGCTGGCGCTCGTTTTGGCGGGCGGGTTGAGCTACGGCCTGGCGCTGGTGTTTCTCGCCGTGATGATCGTGAGCTGGAACCTGGAAGGAACGCGGTGGCAGCTACCCGAACGCTACGGTTTGGCGATCGTACTGCTTTCGATACCCCTCTTCTATGTCGACTGGCAGTATCAGAAATCGATCGGCGAACCCGCGGAGCGACTCGGCGTCACAGCCCTCGCGCACCTGATCGTTTTTCTCTCCGGCGTGAAGCTGGTCCAGGTGAAGAAAGATCGCGACTGGGTGTTCCTCTACCTGATTTCATTCTTCGAAGTGTTGCTGGCCGCCGGTCTGAGTTTCAGTCCCGTTTTCCTCGGCACGTTGACGCTGTACTTGCTTTGCGGATTATGCGCGGTGACTGCGTTTGAGATTCAGAAAGCTCGCCGTTCGATCACACACGCAGAGACTCGTTTGCTGGTACCACCGGACTCGCGCGTCTTTCGCAAAGGCGGCAAACGCTCCTGGCGCAGCACGGAAGCCGCGCGATTGCCAATCGTAGCTGTCGCCTTGCTACTGCTGATTTTCGGTCTCGCGTTGCCCTTGTTTCTGATCGCCCCGCGTTCCGGCGCCGCGGCACTGACGCGCACCGGCGGTAGCCTGACAAACTTCATCGGCTTTTCCGAGAACGTAACGCTCGGTCAGATCGGTACGTTGAAGCAGGACGACGGCGTCGTGATGCGCGTGCGTGTCGAAGGTCCCGCACCGCCGCAGGGCTGGCGCTGGCGAGGCGTCGCGCTCGACGAATTCACCGGCAAAGCTTGGAGAAAATCGCCGGAAGCTCGGCTCGCCGAAGCGGCTGAAGAGCGCTCCGGTTTATTCCAGGTCGGAACGGTTGAAGCCGTTCATCGTCTAACGTCGCAAACGTTTTTAATGGAGCCGCTCGAGTCCGCGGTGCTGTTCGGCGCGCCGCGTGTAGTTGCAATTCAAGGCGACCTGCCGTTCGTTCGGGTCGACGGCGAAGGAGGTCTCCAGTCGCGACGACACGATTACGAACGAATCATGTACAAGGCGATCTCCGATACGGACATTCCTCCGATCGAAGATCTGCGCGACGACATGCGAGCGTACCCGGCTTCCTTCGAGCGCTATCTGCAGCTACCTGAAGGCTTAGACGAGCGGATCGTTTATCACGCACAGTTCGTGTTGCGAAACGCGCAGGCGCGCAATCGTTACGACGCGGCCAAAGCAATCGAGCGCGACTTACAAACAAACTTCGCCTACTCGCTGGAAATGAAAGCCACAGGCGTAGATCCCCTCGCCGATTTTCTCTTCAACGTGCAGACGGGCCATTGCGAGTATTTCTCGACGGCGATGGCCGTGATGTTGCGAACTCATGGAGTCGCGGCGCGGGTGGTGAACGGGTTTCTGCCCGGCGAATACAACGATACTTCCGGCGCTTACACCGTTCGACAGAGCGATGCGCACTCGTGGGTCGAAGTTTACTTCCCATCAACACGCTCGTGGATAACATTTGATCCGACGCCTTCAATCGGACGCGTCGAGCCCATGCGCACGGGTTTCACGGCGCAAATGCACAAATACCTCGAAGCGTTGGAGCTGATGTGGTTTCAGTACGTCATCGGCTACGACAAACAAGAGCAACGATCACTGGCGGCGTCGTTACACAATCGCGTCTTCGACTACGGACGAGACGCTTCGAATCTGCTCGCGACGATCAAGAGTTATCTGACGACGACTACTTTGACGGTCGCAGTAGCAGTGCTCGGCGTAGCACTGCTGATCGTGACATTGATCTTCGGCAGACGCTGGCGGTTCGGGTGGAGGCGCAGCGCCGTTGTTGGCGGCGACGACGAAGGCACTTTCTCGAGCGTCGAGTTTTACGAGCGACTCTTGAGCGCGATGGAACAACGCGGACTCTCGCGCGCCAAACATCTCACGCCGATCGAATTCGCAGACACACTCGGCGCCGGCCCGGCAATGATGATCACCCGCGCCTACAACCGCGTCAGGTATGGCGGCCAACGCCTCACGGCAAACGAAAAACGCGAGATCGAAAAAGCATTACTCGAATTAGAAAAGACGGATTCAACAGATAAATGAAGAAAGTCGGTTTTGTAAGTCTGGGCTGCCCCAAAAACCTCGTCGACAGCGAAGTGATGATGGGCCAGCTGAAACAGAATGGTTATGAGATCACGGCGGACGCGGCTGAGGCCGACACAGTCGTCGTGAACACGTGCGGTTTTATCGATTCCGCCAAACAGGAATCGATCGATGCCATCCTCGAGGCCGCCCGTTTGAAGACCGAGGGACACGCGCAACGACTCGTCGTCGCCGGATGTTTGGTCGAACGTTATCGCGACGAATTGAAGGCCGAGATGCCGGAAGTCGACGCGTTCATCGGCACGAGTCAGATCAACGACATCCTGGCCGTTTGCGATCCGAAGACGAACACGCGCACGCTGCCCGTCATCCCGCTCGGCCATCAAACCGCGACTTATCTCTACGACGAATCGACGCCGCGAGTGCTCGCCACGCCTTCGCATTACGCGTTCATCAAGATCGCGGAAGGCTGCGATCGCCCTTGCGCGTTCTGTTTTATCCCGCAGATGCGCGGCCACTTCCGCAGCCGCCGCTTCGGCTCGATCGTCGCCGAGGCGCATCAGCTTGCTGAAGAAGGGGTGAAGGAACTGATCCTCGTGGCCCAGGATTCGTCGCGCTATGGTGAAGACCTCGACAAACCCGACGCACTGGCCCGACTACTTCGCGAACTGTCACACACCGACGGGATCGAGTGGGTGCGTGTGATGTACACCTATCCGACGCACATCAGTGACGGTTTTCTCGATGTGCTCGCCGAGGAACCAAAAGCAGTGAAGTATTTGGATATGCCGCTGCAACACGCATCGCAGAACGTGCTGAAACTCATGAAGCGCGGCGGAAATCGAGCGAGTCTCGAACGTTTGATCGAACGAGTTCGTCGTCGCGTTCCTGGAATCGCCGTGCGGACGACGTTCATCAGCGGCTTTCCGGGCGAGACTGAGGAGGACTTCAAAGAGTTGCTCGGATTCGTCAAAAACGTGGAGTTCGATCGCGTCGGGGTCTTCACTTATTCCGACGAGGAAGGAACGCCGGCGTTCACGTTACCAAACAAAGTACCGCCCAGAACCGCATCACGACGAAGAACGGCGCTGATGAAAGAGCAGGCGCGAATCTCGCAGCGCAACAACAAGACGCGCGTCGGCGAAGTTGTGCGCGTGCTTTTCGAAGGCGAGTCGAAAGAGAGCGAGCTTTTGTGGCAAGGCAGAATGGAAACACAGGCGCCCGACATCGATGGGTGCGTGCTGATCAACGACGTTCCCGATGGCGTGCTGCCGTCGGTTGGCGACTTCGTGCAGGTCGAAATCACTGAAGCCCACGAGCACGATCTGATTGGAAGGATTCTCGCTTGAGCTTGCCCGTCAAAGAATCCAGTGACGAACTAAATCCCGCGGTCGTCGTTTCGCCTGAGGCTGTCCCGCGGCGTGAGCGGACGCGTTCGCCGCTCGATTACGCCGCGCTCGCCCTTGCGACTTTCGGCGTTGGCTACCTGCCGTTGATTCCCGGAACGTTTGGCTCGATGGTGGGCGTGGCGATCTTTTTATTGCTCGTCTACTGGCCGCTTCAACTCGCTTTCATTCTCGTGATCGTGGTGCTTGGTATCTGGGCGGCGTTTAGGACCGAGAGGCTTCTTGGGCTTAAAGATCCGGGAAAAGTCGTGGTTGACGAAGTCGCCGGGCAGATGATCTCGTTGCTGCCGCTCCCGTTTCTCACCGATGGACCATGGATCGTGTGGGTGATTGTTTCGTTTAATCTTTTTCGTCTTTTCGACATCTTCAAACCCTATCCTGCTCGTCGATTTGAATCTTTACCCGGTGGTTTCGGGATAATGTTGGACGATCTGGTCGCGGGAGTTTACGGAGCGATCGGCACCGCGATCGTCATCAAGGCTTTTGGTTCCTGAGGAGGGTAGACCAGTTGGATACGATCAAGAAAAGGGAAGATGACGCCACGAGCAAAGAGACGTTGCAGGACATCGAAGAGTCGGAAACGAACACGGATGTGGATGAAACGGATGGTCCAAGCCCGGATGGTGCGTTAGACGACCCCGAAGAACTGCATAACGCAGATCCGATGTAAGGCTTAATCTTCTGGTGTTTGCTCGGCGCGGCTGCGGCCCAACCAGCCGCGCCACCAGAAGAAGAACAGCATTCCAAACGCCACGATGATCATGATTGCCAGCGTGGCGAAGTAGCCGTAACGCGAATGCAGCTCGGGCATGTTGTCGAAGTTCATTCCGTAAACGCCGGCGATGAATGTCAGCGGCAACATGATCGCCGAGAAGATCGTGAGCACCTTCATGATCTCATTCATCCGGTTTGAAATGACGGACAGGTAAGCTTCCAACGACCCGCTTATCAAATCACGATAGCTCTCCGCCAGGTCGACCACTCGCGTCAGGTGATCGTGCACGTCACGGTAGAACGGCCGCATATCTTCGGGGATTAGATCAGGAAACTCCCCACGGCTCATGCGGAGGATAACGTCCATCTGCTTCACTGAGATCCGGCGCATGCGCAAAACGCTGCGTTTCAACTCCATGATCTGTGACAGGATCTGGTTGTTCGGCTGTTTCAAGTTGAAGATCTCTTCTTCCAACCTGTCGATCCGCTCGTCGAAATCGTCAAGCACCGGTGAGTAGAAGTCGACGATCTGGTCCAGGATCTGGTGACACAGGAAAGCCGGGCCACGGCGGCAGAGTATGGGACTAGTGCGCAGCAGTTGTTTGACGTTTTTGATGCTGCGGAAACTGTCGTGGTGATAGGTGATCACGTAGTTGCGGCCAAGAAAACCGTCGAGTTCGATCGTGTTGAAGCGGTCGGGGCTCGTGTCGGCGCGCACGCCGTGGACGATGAAATAAAGATAACCGGGAAACTCTTCGATCTTGGGATAGTGGCGATTCTCGTGGCAATCTTCAACGGTCAATGGGTGAAACTTGAAGACGTCGAGGAGGACTCGTTCGTCAGCTTCAGTGGGCGATTCCATGTCGACCCAGATCACGCTCGCAGGGTCTTTCAGGAGTTCGGGCAGTTGGTCCACCGTGAACCCCTCTTCGACCTTCTCCTGCCCCTGCCGGTAAACCAGAATCTCCATCTTCAGGCTCCTCGTTCCTGATTTCCATATCCGTGGTACCATACCCACTTCTCAACGGCAAGCAAATAAAATACTGACTATGACTCTTAAGATTTTTGTAGCTGATGACGTTAGCGACAGCGGTCTCGAACCGTTGCGCAGCGCGGGTTTCAAGGTGGAGAAGCGCGTCGGACTGCCGCGCGCGGAGCTGATCGAGGCCCTGAAAGAAAGCGATGGTCTAATCGTACGCAGCGAGACGAAAGTGACCGCCGATCTGCTCGATGAAGCGACGAGTTTGCGTGTGATCGGCCGTGCGGGAGTTGGCGTCGACAATATCGACGTTCAGGCGGCGACGATTCGCGGTATCGTCGTCATGAACGCGCCGGACGGTAACACGATCACGACCGCCGAACACACCATCGCGTTGCTGGTCTCGCTGGCGCGCTCGATCCCGCAGGCCGACAGCAGCTTGAAAGCCGGACGTTGGGAACGAAAGAAGTTCATCGGCGTCGAACTACAGGGCAAGACGCTCGGCATCGTCGGCTTGGGCCGAATCGGGCGGGTCGTCGCCTCACGCGCTCGCGCACTCGGCATGCAGATCGTCGCTTACGATCCGTTTATCGCGCCGGAACAGGCACGCGATCTCGAGATCGAATTGGCGCCTGTCGACGACGTTTATGCACGGGCCGATTTTCTCACGGTGCACACGCCGTTGACTGCCGAAACACGCGGACTGATCAATGGCGAAGTCTTCAGCAAGATGAAACACGGTGCGCGACTGATCAACTGTGCCCGCGGTGGTTTGGTCGACGAAGACGCACTTTACGAAGCGCTCTCAAACGGATCGATCGCGGGCGCGGCGCTCGACGTGTTCAGCCAGGAACCGCCACCGCAGGACCATCGCTTACTACAACTCGATCAAGTCATCGCTACGCCGCACCTTGGCGCCTCGACCGCTGAAGCGCAGGAAGGCGTTGCGTTCACCGTCGCCGAACAGATGCGCGATTTTTTAATGACGGGCGCGCTTCGTGGCGCTGTGAACGTGCCGGCGATCAGCGTGCAGGAGTTCAGCCTGACGCAGCCTTATGTCGAGCTGGCGGAAAGCCTCGGCCGTTTCCAGGCGCAGCTCGTCGAACAGCCGGTAAACGAGGTCCGGATCGAATTCGCCGGCGAGGTCGTCGATCTCGAAGCGACGCCAGTAGTGCGCGCGTTTCTCGCGGGCTTTCTGCGGGACGTCAGTGCTCGCGTAAATGTCGTCAATGCGTTTCTGATTGCCGAAGAACGAGGGATCAAGGTGACGACGACCTACGTTCGTTCCGGAGGTGATAACGCACCGGCAATCCGCACCGAGATCATAGCTGGATCATCGCGTCGCAGCCTGGCGGGAAACCTGATTGGTTACGGCGGACAACGCCGCGAAGGACGCCTCACCGAGATCGACGGTTTTCATCTCGAAGCGCGTCCGGAAGGTCACCTGTTAGTGACGCGAAACCACGACGTGCCGGGCGTGATCGGAAAGGTCGGAACGATCCTTGGCGCAGGCGGAGTTAACATCGGGCGCTTTCATCTGGGACGTCGCGAACGAGGTGGGGAAGCAATGGCCGTGATTGAAGTCGATGCGCCATTAACGCGAGACACCTTGCAGTCGCTGCGTGCGCTTGAAGAAGTGATTTCCGCACAGCCCATCGAGCTTTAGCCGGTAGTTTGTTTTAGTTGAGCTTTTGTGCAAAGCCGTCGAGCTGGTCGGCGAAATCTTTCAGTTCGCGAAATAGTCGCGCGAGTTCGCCTGCTTGATAGTGAGCGTTCAAGCCGCTCGGGTTTGGTAACACCCAAACTATTGTTCCGCCAAGCATCTCCGCCTGACGTCCCACGCTTGCCTTGGGATGATTGAACGCCGTGCGATAAGTGCCAACGCCGAGCACCGCGAGCACTCTGGGCCGGTAACGCAGCACCTTCCGTCTCAACTTCACGCCACCCGCAACGATCTCGTCCTTCGTCAACAAATCTGCCGTCGCAGTCGTTCGCGAAACGACGTTTGTGATGCCATAACCACTCTTCAACAGTTCGCGTTCATCAAAAGGCGATAGCAGCCGATCGGTAAATCCCGACGCGTGCAGCGCGGGCCAGAAGCGATTACCCGGTCGCGCGAAATGATGACCGACCGCTGCCGTGTACAAGCCCGGATTGATTCCCGAGAAAAGCACGCGCAGATCTGGAGCGATAACATCGGCGACCGTTTTATCGGTCGCGGCGAGGAGTTGCGCTTTGGTTGGTTTCCAGGGCGTCGTCACGAGCGAGGATCAATAGATGTCGAAATGAGTTTGTCGCGTGGTGCTTTGTTTCGACACGCGATCGATCAGCGTAACGTGTAGCTGGTATCGTCCGGTTGGCAGATCGTTGAGCGGGATCTCGGCTGCGTAAGGCAGACGCGCGAAATCGGTGTGCTGATCGGTGGCAATCTTTCTCAACGCGGTTGTGATCACCGGCTGATCGTCGCGCACTACCTGCACCTGAATCGCCACGTCAGGCTTTTGGTCGGTGCTCGAAAGGACTGCGTTGTAAGCAAATACGAGAAAGCGCAACGCCGAATCGCGCTGGAAACGATGACTCGCACTCATCGCGATCGGGCTGACAGGTCCGGTGTTCGAAACGTTGGTCAACGTCTGTGCCTGTTGTTGTTGCCGGCGTTCACCCAACAGCACGCTGCTCATCGTCAACTTCTTCTTCTCAAGATCCGGGATCTCGAACCATGCGTGTGCACCGCCTATGCGCCCACTCTTGTCGTCGCGCGCGGCGACTCTCACCTGGTACAGCCCTGGCGCCAGCTTCGCCGGGTACGTGAACGTAATGTCTCGATCGCCGACTGGGGTCGATGGACCAAGCGAGGAAGTGGCGATAATGCGCTCCAGGAAACTTCCTTTGGGCGTACCTTTGTCGTCGTAAAACACACCGCTTACGTCGACTGTGGCCTGGCTCTTTCCGTTCGGCTGCGGCGAGAACGACAGAAACTCGACTGGAATCTGAATCGCCGTCGAAAGCGTTGGTCCTTTGCCGGCGACGTCGTAGTAGTCAGCGCTAATGAGAATCGGCAAACCTCGTTGCGGGTAAGCCGCGGCGATCGATTCGCGTAGTTGTGCCGGTGCGCTTTTCGCCGGCGTAGGTGATGCCGCGGGCTGGGCTGCGACAGTCGGAGGTTCGGGATCGACGTCTGCGTACCCTTTGCGCACTCGGACCGTCAGATTCTGCCGGTTGACCAACTTTACTTCGATATTGCGAAATCGCTTTTCCTTTTGTGATTCGGCATCGGGTTTCCAGGCGAGCAGGTAATAGACAGACGTCTCCTTCAACGCCGGCGCGAGCCCCTGTGTGAGATCGTTTGTGTTGAATAGCGCTTTGCCGCCCGTGTCGGCTGCCAGCGCGTTCATTCCGTCCTGCGTCGCCGACAGTTCTCCCATGCTCGAACTGATGAGCCGGCCTGATGGATCGAAAGGCGCGTCGGTGCTTGCGTCGGTCAAACTCGCGACGAGTCCGCGTGTGTCCATTGAATAGATCACGACGCCGCTCCTGGCGGCAGCGTTGGTTACGTCGCGTAGTTTACTGAACGAGTCGCCGCGCCGGTTCTCAATCAGAAAACCGCCCGAGAGAAAGAACAGGACTTTGCGGCCCGGAAGGTCCTTCGCGGTGCGCACCAGGCGCTCGAGTCCGATCAAGGTGTTGGAGTTGAACATGGCGGCCTGCGTGACGATCGTCGACGCCCGTCCACGAACTATGTGGGCCGCGATGTCGCGACTCATACCCGGATTTTGCCGCATCGTTTCCGTGACGAAGAAGTCCAAAACGTCTCTGTCCTGCCGCTCGATCATCAACGCGTTATACTCGGTCATCGGCGGCCGATCCATGTCCTTGGTTGAAAAGGAACGCGGGTTGAGACGTGCTACCGCGGCGCGCAGGACCAGGCGATCGTTTGTCAGTTGTTGCAGGAACCCGATCTGTCCGGTGGCGGAAGAGATTGCGACCTGATCGTTCTGGCCCATCTCCTTGTCGATGAAGTGGTTGATCAGCTTTCGGGCCATCGGAAAGTTCGACACGTCCATGTGGAAGTCATCGACGTAGAAGAACACGATGCGACCGCGATCGAGTGGTACCGGGCGCTGCAGATTGACGGTCGGGGCTCCGCGCGCGGCTGCGAGTTGACTCTCTTCATTGCTGCCTGCGGTTATGAGTTCAAACGCCTCAATCGGTCGCGGTTTCCCGTCGATGCGCAGTTCGAAATTGTCGCGCGTCAGGTCTTTCACGAAGCGCCCCTGCTTGTCGAACACCATGACGTCGGTCTGGACGAGTTCGGTGTAAACACGTACAACGTCATCTTGTGATCGCGCCGGTTTCGGAGCCGGCGAGGGAACTGGAGTCGGAACTGGCGGCGGCTCCTGCGCAGCAGCGAAGCTGGACCATGTTAGCAGCACAGACAAAGCCAGCAGATAGATTACAGACGGGAATGCGTGGCGATGGGCACACATACAGTTAATGGTGTTTCGAACCTGCGGGGTGACTCGGTGTAACTATGTATCAGAAGAGGTTGTTGTGGCAACCCATTCTGTGTAAGTTAATGCAGTATCTCTGAAACTTTGCATTACCGACCGAAAAGATAGATGTCGGCCAACCGGATAACAGTAAAACTCGACCGCGTCAGGAAGAGTTTTGGCGATTTCACCGCGGTGAAGGATCTTAGCCTGACCATTCGCGCGGGTCGTGTTTTCGGGCTGCTCGGACCAAACGGGGCCGGCAAAACGACGACCATTCGCATGATGGTCAACATCACTGCGCCAGACTCCGGCTCGGTCGAAGTCTTCGGCCGCAGGATCGATTCGGAGTTGCAGAATCGCATTGGTTACCTGCCGGAAGAGCGTGGGCTTTACCGGCGCATGAAAGTCGTCGATCAGTTGCGCTTCTTTGCCGAACTGAAGAACGTTCGCGGCAAGGTGTTCACATCGAGGATCGACGAGTGGCTCGCACGCGTGAAGCTTTCCGAGTGGAAGAACAAGCGATCGATGGAACTGTCGAAAGGCATGCAACAGAAGATTCAGTTCGTCACCGCTGTGCTTCACGATCCGGAGTTGCTGATCCTCGACGAGCCGTTTTCCGGTCTGGATCCGATCAATGCCGAGCTGTTGAAGGAGATCGTGATCGATCTGAAACGCAAGGGAAAGACGATCATCTTCTCGACGCACCAGATGGAAGTGGCCGAGAAGATCTGCGACGACATCTGTCTCATCAATCGTGCGGAGAAAGTTTTCGAAGGCAGCCTGCGGGAGTTGAAGAGTAGTTTCGGCCGCAACTCGATTGCGGTGCGTTGTGAAGGCGGTGACGGCGTGCTCGACGATCCTGCGCTCGTAAGCAAAGTTGTACGTCACGCCGACGAAGCACAGGCACTCCTCGCCGAAGGAGCCAGCGCTCAGACACTGCTGCGCCGGTTGATCGATTCCGGCGCAACGATCGAGAAGTTTGAAATGGTCGAACCAAGTCTCAACGACATCTTCATCACCAAGGTCACGGAACATCAATGAGAAAGTTTCTGGCGGTAGTCAAACGCGAATACCTGCAACGAGTGCGCGCGAAGATGTTCATCGTGTCGACCGTTCTGCTGCCGGCTGTGATGTCGCTCTTCGGTATCGTTCCGGCGCTCATTCTAAACATCGAAGCCGGTGGACCACTACGCATTGCGGTGATCGATCAAACGGGAAAGATGTACGCGCCGCTGGAAGCTGCGTTTTTGACCGAAGAGTCGGATGAGGCTGAGCAACAGGCCAGCCCGGAACCTGGGACGGAGAATCCGACGCGCCGCGGCAGGTCGCGAATGGGCTCGCGAAGTTTTCAACTGACGGAAGTAAAAGTGGACGGTCGTTCTATTGAGGAAGTGAAGGCCGAACTCGAGCGAAAATTGCGCGCGAAGCAACTCGATGGGTACGTTACGCTTCCTGCGGACTTCATGACTACCGCGCGCGCAGAGTTTTTCAGCAACAATCCGGGCGACATGTTGTCGCACACCATTTTGGTCTCGAGCTTGTCGCGTGCGTTGCGGGAACAACGTTTGGTGGAAGCGAATGTCAGCCAGGAGACTCGGAGGGACCTGTTCAAGCGCGTGAATTTGGCGGTGGTGAAGCTTGGCGCGACTGGCGAAGAACGCGATTCGGGCGAGAGTTTCGTGCTGGTGTTTGGCGTCGGGTTCATTATGTATCTCGCGATACTGATGTACGGCCAGGTCATCCTCGGCGCCGTCATTGAAGAGAAAGAGACGCGCATTGCCGAGATATTGTTCTCGTCGGTGAAGCCGTTTACGTTGATGATGGGCAAGCTCGTCGGTGTTTCGCTCGTAGCGCTGACGCAATTGTGTATTTGGGCCACGGCGTTTGCGGCCTTTGCGCTTTATGGCGTCAACCTGTTGCTGTCGCGTGGTGTTCCGGCGAGAATTCCGAACGTTCCGTTCTCGCAGTACGTCTACTTCCTTTTGTTTTTCCTGCTTGGCTATTTTCTTTACGCGACGATCTATGCGCTTGTCGGATCGATGGTGACGACGGCGCAGGAAGGTGGGCAGTTGGCGATGCCCATCATCCTGATCCTGGTGGTGAGTTTCTATCTGTTTCTTCCGGTGAGCCGCAGTCCTGACTCCTCGTTTTCGTTTTGGGTGTCGATACTGCCGTTTACGGCTCCGGTCGCGATGCTCGTGCGGATCGTGACGCAGACGCCGCCGTTCTGGCAGATCGCCTTGTCGTTGTTGATTGGGTTCGGCACGGTGCTGTTGATCATGTGGTTCGCGTCGCGTGTGTATCGCGTGGGGATGTTGATGTATGGCAAGCGCGCGTCGATACCGGAGGCGTGGCGTTGGGTAAGGCAGGCGTAAGGCGCGTATGATCGAGATCGAAAAGAAATACCGGTTGACGGTTGATGAACGCGATCAAGTGTTGCGACGGTTGCGCGATGCAGGCGCTGAGGATCGTGGTGTGAAGTTTGAAGAGAACACGATCTATGGTGGCGGATCGTTGGAGCGTGGCAGATCCGTATTGCGTTTGCGGCGCGTTGGTGAGAAGGCGTTGTTGACTTACAAGGAACGGTATACGCGTGAGTCAGCGGTCAAGCATCAGCGCGAAGATGAGACTGAGGTTGAGGATCCGGCGGCAATGGCGGCGATACTCGATGCGCTGGGGTTTAAGCCGGTGCTGGTTTATGAGAAGCGGCGGCGGACGTGGGTGCTGGGGGAGACGGAAGTGGTAATCGATGAGCTTCCGTTTGGCTTGTTCATGGAGGTTGAAGGCGACGAGGACGCGATCGTCGCTACTGAACAGACGCTCGGGATCGATGGTCTAACTGCCGAGCACGACACCTATCCGCAACTCACCGAGCAACATGGGCAGCGCTCGGGTGATTTGATCGAGGCGCGTTTCTGATGGTGTTTGCGCCGGAACGCCGGAATTTGTCGACTACTGACTCACAATTTTCGTCACTTCTTAGTAGTTCCTTTACGTTTTTCCCTTGAAAGAGAGTGGTACAGGGCTTGAACAACGATCTGATCGATGGTCCTGATACTTTCGCTTTTCCTTTACGGCGCGCTAGCAATGATCATTCACGAGCTTGGGCATCTCGCCGCGGCGAGGAGTTGCCGTGTGGCGGCGTCTGAGCTGGGACTCGGGATGGGACCGAAGCTCTTTGGTTTTCGTGTTGGTAGCATTCGGTTGACGTTTCGGGCGCTGCCGATCGGGTCGTTTGTGATGCTTGATGGGACCGCGTTGAAACAGCGGTCGTTGCGGGCACAGATGCTGGTCCATCTTGGTGGCGTCGCTTTCAATACTATAGCCGGGCTGCTGACGTTTGGGACGATCTTTGGTTGGTTTAATTTGCTGCTTGCGGCTGGGAATATTTTGCCGCTGTACCAGCATGATGGCTGGAAGTGCGGCGTCGTGATTATGCGTGCTGTGATGCAGCGCAAGAGTCAGCCTGCCGAACGGGCGTTTACGTTTTCGGGTGGGTTTGTGAGTCTTGTGATTGCGTGGGTTGTGCTGCGGATGTTCGTGTAAGGGTTTATTGATCCGTGTGCCTCTGTTGGTGTTTCCGCAAGAGGCACACGGATCTTTTTGTCGGGGTTACTTCTTCACGGAGACCCAAACACTGTAGGTGCTGCCGTCGAACAATGTCGCGCGGAGCAGCCACGTGCCCTGGCCATTGTTGCCGAGGCCTTTGGTGCTCAGGTTGAAGTGCCACTCGGTGCCGGTCAGACGGAACTGGTTGCCAGTTGTCGCTGAATCGGTTGGAGTGGCGTCGATCGGATCGTCCGCGGTCGTGGAGCTGCTGTACTTGATCGCCTGCAGGGTGTGGATGCCGGTCGTCAGTGGTACACCAAAACAGACCGCGTTGAACTTCACCGGGATCGTGCTGTTCAACTTGAACGATCTTACGGGGCTGGCGAAGGAGCCGCCGGTGCCGCTTTCGACGTTGCCGCCGATTGGGGCGAGGAAGCCGTTGAATGCGCTGCAAGCTGTTAGCACAGTAACTGTGCCGTCGACATAGGTGATGTTGTAGTTACCCGATGCGGCGTTTTCGCACTTCGTCGGGTAGGCGCCGATGAGCGAACCGACCGTGTAGGTGGTCGAGCACGTTGGCTGGACCGTCAGGTCGTTTGCATCGTCACCCGCGACGAAGCCGGTGTAGCTGGCAGTGATTGTGGGAACCGGATCGTTGAACGTGATCGTGTGACTGGATGCGGTGATCGTCAACGATGCTTTGTTCACGGTTAAGGTTCCGTTTACGTAGCTGATGGCGTAGTTGGTTAAGCCTGACCCGACAGCAGCGCTCGGGACGATGCTGTACGGCGAGCCGGACACGGGCGCCGTAGCGAGGGCGCCGGCGCTGGTCAGGGTGATGCTGGCGACGGTGTCGCCGTTGATGAGACCGGCAACTGTGAAGTCCGTTGACGGAGTGGTTTCGTCAAAGACAACTGTGTCGCCGTAGGTCTTCGTCTTGTTGCTCGCGGTGATCGTCAGGGGTTTTGGATCGACCGTGAGTGAGCCGTTGACGTAGCTGATGTCGTAGTTCTCGAGACCTGTTCCAACCGCAGCACTCGGAACGATCGCATACGGTGAACCGGCGACGGTTGCGGTTGCCGCAGCGCCAGCGCTGGTGAGCGTGATGCTGGCGACGGTGTCGGTGTTAATCAGGCCGACAACCGAGAAATCAGTTGACGGAGTGGTTTCGTCGAAGACAACCGTGTCGCCGTAGGTCTTGGATTTGTCGGAAGCCGTGATCGTCAGACCCTTCTTATCGATCGTCAAAGTTCCCGTCCCCGCACTTGCGTTAAATCCGGTCGCTCCTGAATACGATGCTTCGATCGTGTATGGGCCCGCCGCAGTACCCGCCGGCAGTCCGTAACTCACGCTTGCTGCACCCGCAACAATCGTGTTGTCTGCGGTAGCCACGCCGATCGTCGTCGCACCCTGCTTCACCGTAAACGTCACCGAACCGCTGTTAACGGCTGGTCCACTATCCGGCGTGACAGTGGCATTAAGAGTTACCGACGAATCACCGTAGGTCGCCGTCGCGTTAGCAACAGTAGTTGTCGTGTTCACCGTAGCGGAATTGACAATCAACGTAACCGTGGCACTCGGCGTTGGTCCAGGTCCTTGACAACCCGGTCCGTTGCTTCCAGTCACCTGGAACGTGTAAGTCCCGGCAGGCGTTGACGCGCTCGTCGTCACACTCAACGACGTAACGATATTTCCTCCGGTCGTAGTATTTGGATTCGTGCCGAAGACAGCGGCCGCTCCTGCAGGAAGCGCCGGCGTGACACCCAAAGTTACCGTACACGGATTCGTGTTGCCACCAACCTGCACCGTCACATTTCCATAAATCGCCGTTCCACCTTGCGTCACGGTAGCACTTGTCGGTGCTGCGACAGTGATGAGCTGCGGGTTCGCATCGGTAAACGTCGTCTGCGCGGTGCGTCCGGACGTCAACCCGCGTGCGCCGACGATGAACTTCATGTTCAAGTCGTAATCCATCACGAGATACTCACCACTGAAATTGCCATCGCCGTCAGCAGTGACATCGAAACCTCTTTCCTGCGGCGTGTGCGGATCTTCGTGAATCTTAAGCCGCACAACTTCACCCGCCTGGTAACCGCGTCCGGTGATGATCGCCGTCTCACCAGGCGCATAGTCCATCTTGTCAGTACTAATCGCCGCGGATGAGCTTGCTACAACGGAACTCGAACCGAGAAACGCACCGGCGCCGTTTGCACCACCAAGGACTAAAGCTTCTCCACCAAGCTCGGTAATCGTGTGCCCCGAACGATCGAACAACTCATCGGTCGCGCCACTATGAAACAGTGCGGCGCGCGTTTGCGATCCGAGAACCTGATTATGCAAACCGGTACACGGATCGCTCTCCGGAAGCACGTGAGCGTAAGCGCCGAAAATAGCGGCGGCCGGATCGTAGATCTCCATCGATCGGTCGTTGTTGCCGCCGATGATCTGCACTTTGCCGTCAAACAGAACGCGCAGATGCGGACGCACACGCGCCAGCTTCAACGTTGTTTCGATTGTCGAAAAGCCAGTCCCGAATATCTCACCCGTAGCGAGCGGATCGCCGTTGCCGTCGCGTCCGCCGACGATCAGCACGCGACCGTCCAGCATGAGTGCGGCTGAGTGCATCGCGCGAGCGCCACTCATCGCACCGACAAGACTCGATTCACTCAATGAAGCCGTCATCAACTCGGCGCTGCCATTACCATCACCGCCGGCGATGAAGATTCGTCCATCAGCAAAAAGCGTCGCGCTGTGACCTGCACGCGCAACGCTCATCGATGCACCACTGGAAAACGTTCCAGTCGCCGGATCGAAAATTTCTGTAGTCGCGAGGGAGCCCGCACTGTTGCGACCGCCGGCGATCAACACGCGTCCATCGGCGAGTAACGTCGCGGAGTGATCCGCGCGCGCGGCGTCCATGTTGCCCGCAGCCGAGAACGTGTCTGTAGCCGGATCGAAGATCTCCGTCCCATTCAACGCGCCGGTGGAATTCTCACCACCAGCGATCAGCACGCGACCGTCCTGCAAACGCGTCGCCGTGTGACCGCGTCGTTCCGTCGCCATGCTGGAACTCTGCGCTTGCTCTTCTTCCGCGACGTGCGCATCGAGCGCGTGTGCCGTCGTTGAAGCTGCGCCGGCGCCGATCATCGCTGCTGCTTTCGCGAGCAACACCTGACCGAACGTGCCGGCTGAGGAAGACCTCGATCCGAGCGCCATTGCGGCTACCGCGACAGCAAGAATCACCATCAGGATTCGAGCTGGCCGGGTTGTTTTAGACAGAAAGAGACGGATGTGGGAGTTTGAGAGGTTGGGGACAAGCATCGTTACTGGGCTCCTGAAATAAAGGTTGAGCCCGGACACTCTGCAAGACATGGGCCAAGAGTTTAATGCGAAGGAAAAATGGTAAAGGCGGGAAACGTGAGACTTACACGATCACAGTTTGGCACGGGCAAACGCGCTCACTGCTCGCCTACGCCCACTTGTTGCAGCGGACGATGTGCGCTGTCGAAAACGTGCGTCGACTGATGTCGCAAGCGGTTGTCAGCGCGCGAAGCCGGTTGCAGCCTTGCGGCGACAAACGTTAAAGCATTGACCTCCGACGTTTAGCGCGATCGCCTCGACAGGTCGCTGAGTACCGCGCGCAGCGTTGTCAACTGACGGCGACGTCTCGCGGTAGAAATCGCACATTTCTAGTAGGAACGACTCTTGCTGATGGCTGAAGTCAAGCAGTACCTCTCATTTTGAACCTGCTAATTGCGTAAGACTGCGAGACATTGTAGAGTCTGGCTGCGCCGGGCTACGGCAACGCGGCACGTGAACAGCCCAAAACTGTTGAAACTCCCGACACGCAACTCAACAGGGCGCTCCACATAAATCAGAGACGAAAGCTTGCTCGGGCATGTCCTGAGGTTCGTCGCCACATACATCAGGGTTCAACCATAAAGCAACGTGCGCTGGCTTTATTAATGACGATAACCGTGTGTGCTGTCGGCTGCAAATTTTTCTGTTCCCCCGTTAACGCAAATAATTGAGGAGATTATTATGATGAGTCGAAATGTCGTTAGAGGAGTTATTGCATTAGTTTGCCTGTCGTTGATGTTAGCGTCCGGCGCGCGCAGGACTACGGCCACCGTATCCCCGATCGCCGATACTATTCCGCCCGAGATATGGATCACGTCGCCCGGTGATGGCAGCACCGTGTCCGGTAAGGTGAAGATAATGTTTTACTCCTTCGACCTCGGCGGCATCGACCGGTACGAGCTTTACGTCGACGGAGAACTGAAGCAGACGTTGTTGCCCACCGCGCGCAACATGTATTTCGTCTGGAGTTCCCGAGAAAGTGGTCCGCATACACTGATCTGCCGTGCCTACGATCGCGCAGGTAACATAGGCACCTCGCCGCAGATCACCGTCAGCCGATAACTGATTCTCCAGATCGTTGTTCGGAAGAGGGCGGGTTCGACTCCCGCCCTCGATACCATCGTCTGTCCGTTCTTAAATCGTTCCCGCCAGCCAAAAACACCAGGGAAGTATTTATTGAAGTTTTCGATTGGCGTGAGTGACGGTCGCCGCCTATTCTGGTGGGGAAGACCGCAAGGCATACGATCAGCGTGAGTTCAAAGTAGTAGTGGTATCATGCGGCAGATATGAGTAAGAACATCATCGAGCGAATTCGCGATGGCCGCACTGATTTAGTATTCGATTACCTGGCCGCAGGCCACGCCGCCACCTCCGCTGACAACGATGGAACGCGACTGATCCAATGGTGTGCCTATTACGGAGACGTCAGCGCCATCAGATTTCTGCTTGCCAATGGAGAGTCAATCCAATCGCTGGGAGACAATCTCGATCTCAATGGAGCGGCTTTTCACGGACACTGGCGCCTGTGTCAATTTCTCATTGAACAAGGCGCTGACGTGAACAAGCCCCTTCCGGATACCGGAGAGTCGCCGCTGCACGCGGCCCTCTGCACAGCCAATCGGCTGTCACACGACCTCGTGCTCAAGGTGCTTCTTGGCAATGGTGCAAATCCCAATTGCGCGACCAAACCGTCTGTAGAGACGGGCGGTTTCATGCGGGATTGCAGAACTAAAGGAGAAACACCCTTGCACCGTGCTGCCGCTTTTGGCACCGAGGCAACGATTCAGATGTTGCTGGATGCTGCCGCAAACATCGAGGCGAAAGATATGAACGGAGATACCCCACTCAGTTGGGCCAGTTGGTATCTACGTCCCGATTCCATTCTCAGAATGCTTTGTTATGGCGACTTTCATATTCGCCCCAACCGGCGCTCGATGGCCGCCTATTTACTCGGCGAGCCGCATATTTAGCGCGTCGATCTAAGCCGAACAGTTAAAGGAGCGCCGGCCAGGTATGAACCCGTCCGGCGCTCCAGTGGTCAACAGGCAATCATGCGTAGGAATCGACTGCGACCACTTTCTTTGTTATGGGTCAATAGCCAACAGCTTCTTCACAGTTACCGCATTTGAATTCGCCGAACACCCATTACTCGTTTGTGTTCCAGCGACCCTCAGATTGACTATCTGCAACAGCGCAACGTAGTTGCCACTCCCGTTGCCGGAGCCAACCGCGAAGGACACAGACTCAGATGTATCCAAAGCGAAGTTCGAGAAGATCAGTGAAGACGTTGTTTGACTGGCGATGTTCGACCAGCTCGCGTCCACACCGCAGTTAGCCACACACGACTGCCACTGGAACGTCACGCCTGCCGGCGCACTTCCGACAAATCCAAGTGAGACTGTCTGCGGATTCGCGTTTTCGTTGGCACCCTTCTTCTCGATGCTCAGACTCGGCGGAGTTATGTCTGAACTAACTAATGCAGAGTCAGTCTCCGAACAGCCGTTAGCCGGGTTCGTTACAACCAGCGTGTAGGTTCCCGGTGCGTCGACTGTGGGCGTCGCTGTGTTTGCTCCTGACACTATGTTTCCGTCAAGCGTAGACCAGGCGAAGGTTGCGCCCGGAGTAGTTGATGATCCTGACAACTGTATCGATGTGACGGCACAGGTCAGGACCTTATCAGGCCCGGCGCTGACATTCGGCTTCGTAAAGTCTTCCGTGACGACCACCGTATCGGTGTTGCTACAGCCCGTCGGACCTTGCACCTCCACTTGATAGGTTCCCGCCTTATCAACCGTGATCGTCTTCTGATCCGGATTTCCGACGATGTTTCCGTCAGACGTGGTCCAATGGAACGTCGCGTTTGGCTCCAGCGAGGACGATGCGGTTAGCTGTGTCGTCGGGGTCGTGCAGTTGATATTTGCATCGGGCCCGGCATCGACGTCAGGTACCAGCGTGAACGTGCCGGTAACGAAGTCTTTCAGTGTTGCATCAACGGAAGTTGAGGATCGCGTTTCGGCGAGGAACGACGAGAAGCAGACGTTCGTAATGCCAAGCTGCGTCAGGTTAATACCACCCTCGAAGAACGCGCCTGTCGGAAAGATGTTGGCCGGTCCTTGAGACGGTGTGTAGGGCCATGGCGCCGGCGTTGGCGCAGTATTCACTTCTGCACAGAAGAGGGGACTGCCGGAACAACCGAAACCTGTTCCTATTAGATCGAGCGTGCCATTGATGGCACCGCCAGGAGAGTTCCATTTGTAAACTCTGATGGTTACTTCGCCACCGCCCTGCGAGAAATCGCTTAGGATGAGCACGTCGCCATTCTCGTGGACCCCACTAAACTTACCGGCATCTGGGCCAGTTGTAATCAAGCTTACCTCGTTCTGAAAAAACCAGAATCCGATCACCGCATCGCCGTTCTGAGCAAAGCGATCTGCACCAAACACGACGTAAGTGTCCGTACCGGATTGGTAAGCTGCTGCATACGCATTCGTAATTTCATCTTTCGGCGGTGAGTTGCCCGATTTGTGTCGCCATTGGCTGATATCCAGATCGTCTTTTGAGCCGCCAGTGGTGAAGATCGTCTGGCCGCCAAGGTCCGGGATCTCGACCGGGTTGCCGTTGCTGTCCAGGGTCGTCGCGATCGCACTGCCGCCGCCGTTGTTTAGCGTTTCCCAGTCGTCGAGCGGACTCGCGTCATCGACTGCATTGCCATCAAGTTCGAAAATGTCACCAACGGGAGTTGGCGTCGCAATGGCCACCGGACTGTATAAGTTAGGGGCGTTGGCCGGGTGAGATCCGGTCACCTTAGCGCCGCCGCGTGCTGCTTTACTCGCAGCACTGGGTTTTTCTGCACTAGTCGAGGGAGCGTAAATAGCGGCCCATGTTCCAATTGCCATGAGGGCCAACAGTGTTACGCCGAAAATGCATTTCCAAAAATTCGGCTTTCTAGTCATGGGTACTCCTTGTAGTTGTTGAGGTCGTTTGTTGAGCCTTCCTGATCGTGGGAGTTGGAGAGCTGGCTCGAACGGGGGGTAGAAACCAAAACTCTGAATCTCACCGAACGCGCGAAGACGTTGCGTCTTCCAAGGAATGCTGCGGTCCGTCACCTCGAAGCGAGGCCACAGCAGGCCAGGTTTTTCAAGATTCGCAATCAGAAACGACACCGGGTTGGTTCTGGGACAACGCGGTGAACGTTGGTTGAGAGAGGACTTACTTGTAACGCGTAAAACTACGTCGCGTTGATCCGAAAAGCGCTCACTATTTTTGAAAAAAACTTGGTTTGAACTCTCCTCACTTTTCTGGGCGCAGATGCAAATTCGCGTGTGCTGCATCCTGCGTTAAAGCGATGAAAGCTGTTGCAAAAACACCGTGGGTCTGAGCATCCGCACGTTGATGTCAGTTTGAGAACGATAGGGCGACGTCGTTCGACGGGTGTCTAACTGGTACTCAGAATAAGGCTAACGGGCAATGAGCTACATCGTACATAAGTGCCATTTTCATGGCAGTAACATGCCCATTTCACTTACTCCATTTACCTGATTGTGTGTGGGTTTATTCCGCGTAAGGGAAATGCTGAGGTTGAAATCACGGATCGCCTGAATCACCAACAACCGCAAAGAAAGGAGGGC
>JAICGQ010000029.1 GCA_025923035.1 Pyrinomonadaceae bacterium
GGAAGTTTTGAACTGGAAGATCGAACGCGGTTTCGGCGCGCCTGTCGATGAGCTCTCAATTTCCAAACAGCGACTGCAAAAGGATCCGCACGGACGCGAACGTTATCTCGCCGTCGCGGTTAAACGGAGTGTTCTTGCCGAGTACGAGGCGGTGATGGAGTCATTGGGCTGGCGGACCGGTTTGATTCTGCCGCGTCACGTGGGTGAGGCCCAGTGGCTCGTCCGAAACGGCGGCGCCGGCGATTCGCTGCTATTGAGTCGCTTCAGCCAGGGATTTACCGGTGTCATCTTTCGCGACACGCACCCGCTGATCGTGCGCACTGTGACCTGCGCTCCGGACGAATTCGAAGACGAGTTCTACCGTTTTCTGCTCTTTTACCGCGATCGCGGCACTACCGAAGGAGTGGAAGGCGGGTCACGACTGACGCGACTGATGGTTCTGGGCGACGGCGACACGCGGCAACGCGCCGGCGAGATTGTAAACGAGACCACGGGCGGCGATTTACGTCCTCTGGAAGCCCACGATCTTGGTCTTCAACTACCCAGCCGCGACTTCAATTTCGACTCCATCGCAGCGCCCGCGGGATTGGCCACTTTATCCTGGTAAACTTCGGTAACCCATTGAAACAATCCGTGTTACTCAGACGTAACACCCAGGTATCATGAGTGTTGCCGCTTCCTCCGTTGCCACGATTTTGTCCCGCGATCTTGCAGCCGTGGCCGACTGCGATCTGGTGGCCACAGCCGTCAGTGGCGTCGAGGGTAGTTTTGAAGAGCTTGTCCGCCGCTATCAGCGCCCGATCGCAGGCTACGTCTACCGCATGGTCGGTAACTACGAGTCGGCTCTTGACCTGACCCAGGAGATTTTCATCAAGGTCTACAGCTCGCTCGACCGCTACCGCGCCGAATTCAAGTTCTCCACCTGGATCTACAAAATCGCCCACAACGCAGCCGTCGATCATCTTCGCCGCACCGCCACCCGCGAACAGTCGCTGGTCAGGGGCACTGGAGACGATCAGTTCGATCTCCCAATCGAATCGGGGCGCTTGAGTCCGGAGCAGGAAAGCGAACGTCGCGAACGGCGAGGCGAGATTGAGACGGTTGTACGGGCCCTGCCGGCGAACTATCGCGAGCTGATCGTCCTCCGTCACTCGCAAGACCTCAGCTACGAAGAGATCGTGGAAGTAACCGGACTACCGCTGGGCACTGTGAAGAACCGGCTGTTTCGGGCACGCGAAATGATGCGCCAGCAGTTTGTTGAGAAGGGAATCACCGGAATCTAAATGCCAACGGGCGAGCAAATGGGAATCTGCGAGAGAGATCTGTCGCCGGCCTATGTTGACGGCGAACTCGACGCGGATCTGACGCTGCTTTTCGAGGATCACCTTGAAGGCTGTGCCCATTGCCGTGCGGAGTTGCAAGCGCATCGCCTGTTCGTGTGTGAGCTCGACGCGGCGATGACCGACAGTGTTGAGATTCCCGTACCGGCTGATTTTTCGAAGATGGTTGCGGCGCGTGCGACCAGCGATATGCGAGGCGTGCGCACACATCCCGAACACCGCAAGGCTCTTGGTATTTGTCTCGCGCTCGCGCTCGCCGGGTTTGCGCTGATCGGCGCGACTGCACGCGATGCGATATTCGCGATCGGCAAGCAAGTCGTTGCGACTGCGACCGGCATCGGCGGTTTCTTGTCGACTATCGTTTACGACGCGGGTGCGGCAGTCGCGGTGGTTTTCGGCGTCGTCAGCCGGAAGCTCATCGTCGAAAGCGGTTCGCTGGTACCACTCGTGGTCCTGCTGGTTGTCGCCGTTCTGATCCTCTCGCGCTTGATCTCAAACTACCATCGCACGGGCGCAACCGAGTAAAGGGGGCCGCCTGTTGGCATGGTAATTAGTCGCACACAAGCCAACTTTCAAACTCCCCTACCACAAATCCCTGCCGCTCTCAGGAAATTTGGTATCACACGTCTCTTCGCGCTGGCTATTTGGGTGCTGGTGTTGATGAGCGCCGTTTACGCGCAAACTTCGACCACGCCCGCGGGCGAAGAGAAGGAAGTGCTCGTTAATGGGGTCACCGATAGCACCGTCTTTGGAATAGGTAGCTCCGTACGCGTTACCGGCACGGTAAAACAGGGTGCGATGTCATTGGGCGGCGACGTGATCGTTGAGGGTGTTGTCGAAGGAGACGTTGCCGCGATCGGCGGCGACGTGATTCAGCGCGCGGGAGCGAGAATCGGCGGAGACATAATCGTGCTCGGCGGGACTTACCATGCCGACGCCTCCGTGCAGCGAAATCCCGATGCGAAGACCATCATGTACGCGGGATACCAGCAGGAACTGCGCGAGATGATGCGCGATCCGACTGGTCTGTTGAGTCCGCGATGGTCGCCGACTTTCCTCGGAACGCGGCTGCTGGTCGTGCTCTTTTGGTTCATCGTTTCGCTAGCGTTGACGGCTGTTATGCCGGGAACGATCAGTCGCGGCGTCGCGAGATTGCAGTTGTCGAGTCCGCGGGTGGCGACGATCGGTCTGATCGGAGTCGTGGTGCTGTTCGCGAGCGTGGGCTTGTGCCTTTGGATTATGCCCGAACCGGTTCGAGCGTTGGTCGGTCTGTTGGCTTTGTTGCTGATGATCATCGCGAGTGTTTTCGGCAGGGTAGTCCTCTACGCCGCTACCGGTCGCTGGCTGCAGAGAAAGTACGTTTCTATCGGCAAACACTCCGAAGCCGTCGCGCTTTTGCTGGGAACAAGCTTTTGGGTGTTGCTGACTTCGCTTCCTTACGTATGGCCCGTCGTGGCCGTGCTGATTCTGATTATTAGCTTCGGTTTAGCTCTTACCGCGCGCTATCGGGTTGGTTGGAAATCCGTGTAATCTGTCTTTTGAATAAACCTCCATAAACTCGTATCCGGTGGTGTTTACGAAAAAGGAAAGGACAAATGATGAGGGCGCTCGTTTTCTCTGCCGTTACACTGATTACACTCTCCGTTGCCACTTCAGTCGCCTTAGCGCAGGCGACTGACCCGTCGATCGCCGCAAAACACGCGATTGGCGAAGTCAAAAGCATCGATGCGACGACAAAACAGTTGACGATCATGACCGACGCGGGTTCGGTCGTTTCTGTTTCCGTCACCGATAAGACCACGTATAAAAAACTCGCTCCCGGCGAAAAGACGCTGACAAATGCGACCGACACCACGTTCGCTGAGATCGCCGAAGGCGATCGCATTATGGCCCGCGGTACCGTCACCGAAGACCGCAAATCGGTGCCTGCCACGCAAGTCATCGTCATGACGAAGGGCGACCTCGCCAAGAAGCAGGAAGCTGAACGACTCGAATGGCGCCGGCGCGGCATCCTCGGCGTGATCACCGCGCTGAAGCCGGAGACACACGAGATCACGATCAGTAACCGCACGATGGCGGGAACGCAATCTGTCGTTATTCCGGTCGGCGAAAAGACGGAAATGAAGCGCTACGCTCCGGATTCGATCAAGTTTGGCGACGCGAAACCGAGTACTTTCGCCGAGTTGAAAGTCGGCGATCAGTTACGAGCGCTGGGCGATCGGAGCGAAGACCCGCTGCGTTTCAATCCGCAGAAAGTCGTGACGGGGAGTTTCCGCACTGTAGGCGGCGTTGTTACCGCTGTTGACCCCGCCACAGGCGAGATCAAGATCAACGAACTCGAGAAAAAGACGCCGCTCACGATCGTCATCAAGCAGGACGCAGTGTTGCGACGGTTCCCGTCCGAAATGGGCGCGATGATGGGTGGATTCAATCGTGGCGCCGGCGGACCGGGTGGCGGTGCTCCCGGCGGCGGGCAAGGTCAACCCCCTGCGGGCGGTGGACAAGGTCAAGCAGGCGCGAGACCGCAGGGACCGGGTGGTGGTGGCCCAGGTGGTCCAGGCGGCGGTGGTCCAGGTCGCGGCGGATTCAACATCAACGACATGCTCGAGCGCTTGCCCACAATTTCGGTTGCCGATGTTAAGGTCGGCGACACCATCATCGTTTCCAGTACGCAGGGCGTCGACCCGCACCGTCTGACCGCCATTTCGCTGGTCGCGGGCGCCGACACGCTGCTCGCCATGCTGGCGCCGCGTCCGCAACAGGGACAAACGCCAAATCCCGCGGCCGGTTTGGGCAGCAGCGGTATCACGTTCGGCATCGGCTTGCCATAACTGCGCGTGCGCGCGAAAGCACCAGGCTTTTCGCCCTCTACGTGAGCGTCGAAAGCCTGGTTTACCCCCAACCTAAGGCATAGTCCTTTTCTCCCAAAGGTTTCTGCAATGATTGCTACCCGTCTGCTCCCCCGAAAGCTTCTCAGCACTGGTCTGATCATTCTGTTAGCGTCAGCGTTCGTCGCTGCGCAACAGAACAGAGGCACGCTGCGCGGTGTGATCACCGACGAACTCGGCGCCGTGATCGTTGGCGCCAACGTCACGCTCACCGATTCGAACGGCGCGCAGAAGAAGGCCACTACGAACGCAGAGGGAGTTTATAACTACGCCGGTCTTGCGCCCGGGAAGTATTCCCTCGTCGTCGTTGCGCCGGGTTTCACACCGGACAGCAAGGACATGGAAGTCACTGCCGGACGACAATCCGTTGACGTCACGTTGAAAGTGACGATCGAAGAGAAGGTCACTGTCGAGCAGACTCCAGTCAGCACAGAAGCAACCAACAACGCAAATCAGACAGTAATCTCCGGAAAAGATCTCGATGCGTTGCCGGACGATCCTGATGAACTCGCAGCAGCATTGCAGGCGTTGGCTGGACCATCAGTCGGACCAAACGGCGGTCAGATTTTTATCGACGGTTTCACCGGTGGCAGTCTTCCATCGAAGGACTCCATCCGCGAGATTCGCATCAACCAAAATCCGTTCGCCGCCGAGAACGATCAACCGTCGGGCCGTATCGACATCCTGACGCGACCCGGCACCGACAAGTTTCGCGGCGGCACGTCGCTCAACTTCAGCGACGAGAGTTTGAACTCGCGTAATCCCTTTGCGGTCACGTCCAGCAAGCGAACACCGTGGCAGATTCGCCAGTACGACATGAACCTTAGCGGGCCGGTCATCAAGCAGAAGGCCTCTTTCTTCGTCAACTTCAACCGGCTCGAAACTGATGACAACGAGTTGATCCGCGCGACGATCCTCGACGAGGATCTCAACACCCTCGAGGTCGGTAACGCTTTCCTGACTCCGAAGCGGAACACGTTCTTTAGTCCGCGACTCGATTACGCGATCAACAATAACCACACGCTCGTCGCGCGTTACAACTTCTTTCGTTCCACCTTCGAGAACCAGGGCGTTGGTGGATTCAACCTGCCTGAACGCGGCTTCAATACAGTTTCGACCAACCACAACTTGCAGTTGACCGAGACCGCTATCCTGAATCCCACGACCATCAATGAGACACGCTTCCAGTATGCGCATGGTCGTAACGAAAACACCGGCAACGTTGACGTGCCGTCACTAAACGTTAGCGGATCGTTCAACTCCGGCGGCTCGCAGGTCGGACATTCCTTCAACGAACGCCGCGTTTGGGAACTGAACAACTTCACCGCCAAACAGAAGGGAACGCACGCGATCAAGTTCGGCGGACGCATTCGTCACGTAAACCTTGATGACAATAACGAAGGTAACTTCGGTGGTACGTGGAGCTTCACCGGCGGCTTCGGTATGACCAGCATCGAGCGTTATCAATTGACGTTGCAGATGCAGAAGCAAGGCTTCGCGCCCGAACAGATTCGCGCGGCGGGTGGCGGCGCGGCGTCGTTCAGTATCAACTCGGGAAATCCGTTCGCGAGTGTGAGTCAAACGGACCTCGGCGTGTTTCTTCAGGACGACTGGCGCGTGCGACCGAATATCACGTTGAGTTACGGGTTGCGTTACGAGATCCAGACGAACACTTACAGCAAGTACGACTTTGCGCCGCGCCTTGCGGTCGCGTGGTCACCCGGGGCAGCGAATAGCGCGCGTCCACCGAAGATGGTGATTCGCGTCGGCACCGGCTTTTTCTACAACCGTTTCAGTGAAGGATCCACGCTTACTGTCCAGCGCAACAATGGAGTGAATCTGCGCCAGAGTTTAGTCACTGAGGAAGCGCAGCGACTTCTGCCGCCGACGATCGCCGAACAGAACGCCCCGAACGTAGCCGCCGCCTATGCGATCCTCAACCAGTGGAGTCCGACGGCCGTTCCTGCGGTCGGCTCAGCGGCGCAAATTGTTTGGGACGTCGATCCGCACATCCAGAACCCCACCGTGTGGGCAATTGGAACGCAGGTCGAACGACAGTTGCCGCGCAACATCACGATGTTTGCCGGTTTCTACAACATTCGCATCGTGCACGTGATTCGCGCGCGTGACGTGAACGCGCCGTTCCCGGCCAGCATCACGCCAATCACACCGCTCGGCGTGCGACCCGATCCGACGCGCGGCGAGGTCTATCGTTTTGAAGCGAGCGGCCAGTTTGATCAGCGACAGTTTTTCCTCGGGTTCAATAGCCGGTTCAGCAGGATGTTCCAGCTCAACGGCAACTATTCGCTCAGCAAGACCACGAACGATACCGATGGTCAGGGCAGCACGCTGTTCCCGATGAATTCGTACGACACGTCAGGCGAGTTCGGTCGCGGATCGTTCGACATTCGTCACCGGTTCACGATCTTCGGCACCATCAATCTGCCGTGGCAGAAGATCGTGTTGAATCCCTTCGTCGTGGCGAACACTGGTCAGCCGTTCAATATCATCACCGGACAGGATCTGAATCTCGATCGACAGGTGAACGAACGTCCCAGCTTTGCTGGTCCGAACGCAAACTGCCAGCTTTCGACAATCAGGTGCACCAGGTATGGCAATTTCAATCTCGTGCCGCTGGCGGGGCAAGAGATCATCCCGCGCAACTTTGGTAATTCGCCGAGTTCGGTTGTCGTCAATCTGCGCATCAGCCGGGCGTTTGCGTTCGGGACTATCAATCGCGGCAATGCTGCTGCAGCAAGACCGGCCGCGGGTGGTCCAGGTGGTGGAACTGCTCCGGTAGCAGTTGCGCAGGGAGGAGGCGGACCAAGAGCCATCGGACCAGGTGGCCCACAAGGTCCCGCCGGTCCACCCGCTGAAAAACGATTCAACCTGAACGTCTCGTTGTACGTACAGAATGTTCTCAATCACGTGAATCTTGGACGACCTGAGGGCAATCTCTCTTCGCCGAACTTTGGCGAGTCGCTGGGGCTGAGCACCACTGCCACACAGTTTGGTGGCCCGGGCGGCGGTGGCAGTGCGGGCGCTGGAAATCGACGCATTTATGCGCAGCTTCGTTTGAATTTCTAACGAGAAAGGTCTTGGGAATGAAGACTTTTATTGGAGTTCTTTTGGGCGTATTGTTTTCCCTACCAGTCGCTGCTCAGGAACAAAAAACTGCGGCGGCTGTTAATGGTGAAGCCGCGCCGGCTCCGGCGGTAACAATCACCGACAAGAGCACGCCTGCTGAGTTGGCGCGCGCCGCGTTTCTAGCGCAGGGCGGCGAGAAGTTTCGCAGCATGCAAAACGTCGTGATGCGCGGCTCGGTCCAGCTCTATCCGCCGAACAGCGTGCAATCGATCCCCGGTTCGTTCACGCTGGTGACTGCCGGACCGAAGTTGCGTATGGAGATCGACGCGCGGCCGGCGATCGTCTTCAAGCAGATCTTCGATGGCGAACAATCGTATAGCTCGATGCCAAACGTCGAGATGCCGCCGTTGACGAAGTTCGGTCTGGGTGCGCTCGCTCGATACGATCAAACCGGCTACCAGATCACCGCGCTGCCGAACAAGAAGAAGCAGCGTGCGTTTCGCATTGTGGATCCCGATGGTTACACGACCGACTTCTTCATCGATGCGACGAATGGAAGAGTAATGAGTTTCCTGCTGTACTACGGCGGGTTCACACTTGGCACCGAGCACAGCAAGTTTAAAGAGATTGAAGGCGTGTTGGTGCCGACGAGTTTTTCGCAAAAGTTCGAGATGGCGATGGGTGCGTTCTTCGCAGAGTTCAGCGCGAAGGAAGTGAAGATCAATCAGCAGCTCGCTGATGATGCGTTTGCGATTCCACGGTAGCTATTGATTGAGGATCGAGAGATACGCCGTCCAGGGGCCGACGGCTTCGCGATACTGTTTAGCCATCACTCTAACGATCTGACGGATGTGGCCGAGATCGTGAACCACCCACGCTGAAAGTAATTGGCTGAGTGTGACGACGCCGAGTGCCGGATGCGTTCCGGTCTTCTGCAACAGCTCCGGAGTCAGGTTCATCTCGTCCAACTGACGCAGACTCGCGCCACGAACTTGTTCGAACCTCGCCAGCAACTCGGTCAACGACTTACCTTTCGACTTCTCATACATCGCAAAGCGATCGAACTTATCGAACGGCCGCGCCGCGCCTAGTTCGAGAATGATTCGCGCGCGCGGAATCCAGTCATTCTCCTCACCTTCAATCAAATGTCCGATGACGTCGTAGGGGCTAAACGTGTCCGGGCCTTCATTGGCAAGCACCCACTCGTTGGGCAGATCGCTGAGCAGCGCATTGAGAGTCGCCGGCGTGCGCCGGAGGACTTCTTTCGCATGATCGAGTTGGTATTCCATCTGAACCACCGAGGAATACGAAGCCGGCACTCTAAACGTTCGTGATCTCTTGCTCTTTGATCTTGAGTAGATCGTCGATTTTACGAATGTAGCTATCGGTGAGTTTTTGGATTTCCTGCAGGGCGTCGCGTTCGGCGTCCTCCGAGATCGTTTTGTCTTTCAACATCCGCTTCACACGATCGTTGGCGTCGCGGCGAACGTTGCGACAGGCGGTACGGTGTTCTTCGGCGACGTCGTGGAGTTGTTTGGCGAGCTGTTTGCGACGCTCCTCGGTGAGCGGAGGAATCGGAACGCGCACCATTTTACCGTCATTCGATGGATTGAGTCCGAGGTCGGCGGCGCGAATCGCTTTTTCAATGGGCCCGATTTGCGTCTGGTCCCAGGGCTGGACGGTCAGCAATTGCGGTTCGGGCACGTGGACTGAAGCCATCTGATTCAGCGGCGTCGGCGTGCCGTAGTATTCAACCATCACGTTGTCCAGGATGCTCACGGCGGCGCGTCCCGTTCGGACGGCGGCAATCTTGCGCTTGAAGTCGTCGATCGCACCTTCCATTCTCACGCGAGCTTCTTTGATAACGTCCTTTTCATTCATGTCGCTGAACTCCGCTGAAGAATTGATTAACCGACTTTAGTTCCGACGCCGGCTTCGCCGAGAACCACACGTCTGATGTTGCCCGTGTGGCGCATGTTGAAGACGACGATCGGCAGGTTGTTGTCCATACACAACGAGATGGCCGAAGCGTCCATCACCTTGAGCTCTTTTTCGAGCACCTGCCGGTACGTGATTGCGCTGAAAAGTTCCGCGGTCGCATCGAGCACCGGATCGGCGGAGTAGATTCCGTCGACCTTCGTCGCTTTGAGAATGATGTCGGCCTTGATCTCGAGAGCGCGCAACGCAGCGGCTGAGTCGGTCGTGAAGTACGGGTTGCCGGTGCCGGCCGCGAAGATCACGACCCGACCCTTTTCGAGGTGCCTGACTGCCCGGCGCCGGATGAACGACTCCGCCAGTTGCGGAATATCGATCGCCGATAAGACGCGCGTGTCGACCTGGATCTTCTCGAGCGCGTCCTGCAGCACAACGGCGTTCATTACGGTCGCCAGCATGCCGATGTAATCGGCTGACGAGCGGTCCATATTGCCCGCGCTCTTCGACACGCCGCGAAAGATGTTGCCGCCGCCGACGACCACCGCCACTTGGACACCTAACTCGTGAACGGCCTTCAGTTCTTCGGCGACACTACGCGCGACGTTGACGTCGATGCCGTAATTCTGCTCGCCCATCAACGCCTCGCCCGAGATCTTCAACAACACCCGGCGATAGGCCAGACCTGTTTCTGTCTGTGCGGTAGTCATCGAAATACCCGGGGAATTACCCAACCAGTGAAGCGACTTCGCTGCCAAAATCGTCAGCGCGACGTTCGAGTCCTTCGCCCATCTTGTAACGAGTGAACCGGCGGATCGCGATGCGCTCGCCCGTCTTCGCGACTTTCTCGGTCACCAGCTCGCCGACAGTCTTGGCCGGATCTTTAACAAACGGCTGGTCGCTCAGAACGGTCTCTTCGTAAAACTTATTCAGACGTCCTTCCACGATCTTCTCGATCACCTGGTCGGGCTTGTTGGCGTTCTTCGGATCGCCCTTGGCCTGGGCCGTGGCGATCTCACGCTCCTTATCGAGCACGCTGGCCGGCACTTCCTCGCGCGACACGTAACGCGGCTCGGCGGCGGCGACGTGCATCGCGATGTCTTTCACGAGTTGTTGAAACTCCTCGCCGCGCGCAACGAAATCCGTTTCGCAGTTTAACTCGACGAGCACGCCGACCTTGCCACCCATGTGGATGTACGAACCAACGATGCCTTCAGCCGCGATGCGGCCTTCGCGCTTCTTCGCCGATGCGAGTCCGCGGGCACGCAGGATATCGATCGCTTTCTCTTCGTTTCCGTCTGCTTCCTTGAGCGCGTTCTTGCACTCCATCATTCCGGCCCCGGTCTTTTCCCGAAGCTGTTTTACTGCCGCTGCTGTAATTTCGGCCATGATTACTTAGTGTCTCCGACTAATGAAATTTTTGACTGTTCAACGAAAAACGCAGCCGAGCGGATGGTCCGCTTGAAGGCTGCGCTTCCCGATGAGTAAGAATATCGCTTAGCTCGCTGCCACGACTGATTCCGGGCTTTCATCGGGCGCCGCTGCAGTTCCATCTGCGCCCGGCGCTGTCGTGGATTCGGATTGCGCCTCCCCGCTATTTGCGCTGCCGCTATCGGCCCTATCAGTATCGCCACCATCTGATGGGAACTCACTTGCCGCGGCTTCTGCCAGACCACCAGCAGCGCTCTCACCTTCAGCGCCTTCTTCGCCGGTGTCAGTGCTGAGGACGCCGCCTTCGGTGGCTATCTGATTACCCTCGACGATCGCATCGGCAATTCGCGAGGCAAACAGGCGGACCGCGCGCAGCGCGTCGTCGTTGCCGGGAATCACGTAATCGATTCCTTCGGGGGAACAGTTGGTATCGACGACGGCGACGATCGGAATGCCGAGACGATTAGCTTCGGCGACTGCGATCTCTTCCTTCTTCACGTCGATGATGAAAATGGCGTCGGGAAGACGACTCATTCCCTTGATGCCGGACAAGTTCTTGTTCAAGCTCTCGCGTTCGCGGTCGAGCTTGATGCGCTCTTTCTTCGTGAGCTTCTCGTAACGGCCGTCGGTCTGCATGCTTTCGAGATCTTTCAGCCGTTTGATCGACTTCTGGACCGTTTGAAAGTTGGTGAGCAAACCGCCGAGCCATCTCTGGTTGACGTAGTACTGGCCGCACTTCTCCGACTCTTCACGGATCGCGTCCTGCGCCTGCCGCTTGGTGCCTACGAAGAGAACTGTCTTGCCTTTGTCTTCAGCGATGAGGTTGGTGACGAAGCCAATGGCTTCGCGAAACATACGCTGTGTCTTTTGCAGGTCGATGATGTAAATGCCATTGCGCTCGCCAAAGATGTACTCCTTCATCTTTGGGTTCCAGCGCCGTACCTGGTGGCCGAAGTGAACACCGGCCTCCAGCAGCTCTTTCATGGTTACCGAAACCAAACTGAATCTCCTTCTCGCGCGCTCACGCGCTTAATTGGTTTAATGTACTCGCCGCAGACCAGACTTAATTAAGCAACCAATCCTGCTGCGACAATGGATTAAGTTCCGCGTTACCGCTTGGAAAACTGGAAGCGTTTCCGAGCGCCCTTTTGTCCGTACTTCTTGCGTTCCTTGATTCGGGGATCGCGAGTGATCAGGCCGGCGTGTTTGAGTGCTGGTCGCAGGTCGGCATTGTATTCGAGCAAAGCGCGAGTGATGCCGTGACGAATCGCTCCGGCCTGGCCCGCCGGGCCACCGCCGCTCACGTTAACTACCAAATCAAACTTGTTCGACGTTTCCGTCAACTGCAATGGTTGGCGGATGATCATGCGCAGCGTTTCATTCGGAAAATAGCGGTCGAAAGGTTTGTGATTGACCTTGACCTCGCCGCCGCCTGGTCGCAAATAGACCCGTGCGGTTGCCGACTTCCGCCGTCCCGTTCCGTAATACTGAATATCAGCCACAGTAATCTTTCCTTCTTATCTTTCGGGTCTGTCTACTTTGAATCTGCTTTGTGAGTAAGGTCGAGTGGTTGCGGGCGCTGGGCTGAGTGCGGATGCTCGGCATCGGCGTAAACCTTGAGTTTCTTCGCCATTGCCTTGCCGAGCTTGTTCTTCGGCAGCATGCCCTTAACGGCAAGCTCGATGACCTTCTCCGGCTTTTTGGCAATCATCTCTTTGGCGGTGGTCTCTCTGAGACCCCCGGGATACAGAGTGTGATGGCGGTAGAGTTTCTGTTCGACCTTGTTACCCTTCAATACTGCCTTGCGAGCATTGATCACAACGACGTGATCGCCAGTGTCGAGAAAGGGGGTCCATTCGGGACTGCGCTTGCCGGTCAGGATCGAAGCAACCTCAGACGCGAGATGACCAACCGTCTGGCCGCTCGCATCAACCACGTACCATTTTCGTCTTCCAGCGAGTTCCTTACCGCTGGGGAAGTATGTCGACATAGTTAACTATCTCTGTTTTCAGCGAGTAAAACGCGAACGGCTAGAATACCTTTGGCCTTAAAAAGTTGTCAAGGCGACTTCGCCAGGACGCGGTCCGACTGTCAATACTGACAGTGATTAACCCCCTCTTTCCTGATTACGATTCTGAAACCGGACGTGGCTAGCGACTCCGGCACCTACAAGAATAAGGAGCATCAGCATGGAGATCAAACCGCAGGCGATGGCCATGGCACAGGACCTGGCATCTCTGCCGCAAGGTAAGTTTGGACCCATTTTCCCGAAGTCCCCGGCCTGTTACGGGTTCACGATCATCGCGAAAATCATTCCCGGTCGCGAGCCGGTCTTTCATGAGTACGCGAAAAAGATTGAAACGGCCGTTGCTGCCAGTCCCAACTTCCTGGCCCCGTTAAAACTGCATTATTTGCGCTGGGTGCTGTTCCCAATCGACGGCGTGACCTACTTCATGTACCAGGGAATTTTCGATACCGATTTCGATAAGTACACCGAAGACGCAGTGGCGCTGTTTCTCAGTGCGGGCGTGAATACCGTCTTCGAGAACCTCGAGGGATTCCCCGAAGACTGGAAAACGAACCCTGAGGCATTCGTCAAATTCGTCAGAGACCACCAGTGTCCGAGTTTCCTGGAGTATGGCGAATACCCGTTCTATTCCGCCGACGAGATCAAGAAGGCCCTGGTAGTCAAAAACGCGTTCACCACCATGCTCGACCAGTTGCAGTGACTCCAGAGAGATTACCTATGAGCACAGTATTCACGCCGCTCACAAGTGCAGGCGTAGTCGCGTATTTAGCACAGAACGACCAGAGAGCAAGAGGAAGATACATCAATGAGCAACGTCGCGCGCACGTATAACCAGAATCACTTGCCGAGGAAGTACACGCCTGGCCGGCGGCGGGTGAGTATGTATATCGCGTGGAGTTACCCGGCTGAGGCCGGCAGAAATCCGGCCGAGTTGGACAACCGGTTCTCGACGATGACGGAAGTAAGGCGCGTTGCCTGGCCCGCGTATGAGGAGCCTCGATGGTCAGACCCACTACAGTTTCAGCAGGGAATCGCGGGGTCGCTCGAACTGTTCTTCTGGGCGTTTGCGCCGTTCCAGCAGTTCGTCGGCGAGATCTCCGGTGAACCGGTACCGGTGTTCCAGCGAATAGACCAGGCCGGCTTCAAGCTTCCGCTCGACGATCGCGTGTTGAGCGATGTGGACACGCTGCTCGTCTTCGGGCTCGACCACAACGTCACCGGTCAGGAGGCGACGGCCGAGGAGATTGAGTCAGTGCAGCGCTTTCTCAGTCGCGAAGGGACGTGTCTCATTCTCGGTCCACATCACGACGTCGGCGTTTCAGACGATCCAACCGTGCGAAACATGGAGTACAAGCACCACGGCGACGCCCTGGTGCCCCGCCAGCAACGCTTCGGTCTGTACACGAAATCACTGATGAATGGGCTCGGCATACCAGTCGAGAACAGGCACGGCTTGCGACCGCTGCGCGACCCGGCAACGAAGAAGCTCGCGCCTCTTTCAATCGACAGAGATTTGGACACAAAAAACTGGCTCAAGGGCGTCACGACTTTCAACTTCCACATGCACCTGCCGCACTACGCAGTCACTCACGACAGTGGCGCGGTTCGAGTACTGGCGCGACAGCCGATCGACATGTCCAAACCGCACCCGTTCACGGAAGCAGGAAACACCGAGTTCAACATGTTCCTGTGGATGCCGCCGGAAGGAAATCGCGCCGGTGACGTGCTCTTCGCGGACTCGACCATCTTCAGCACGCTATTCGGTGCCGATGAGAGCCTGCATAACTTCTGGCGGAACCTCGCGACAGCGAAATGAACTGATCTGCAACGGGGAAGAACATTCGTGCTTGAACTTGACGATATTCAAAGTGGAGCGTTGCGACCGAGGCCGGCGCCTTACGTTGCCACCTACATCGCGTTACGCATTGACGAAGCCAAGGCGGGTCGTGAGTTGATGCGGCGCGTAGCCAACGTGGTCACCTCGGCGGCCAATCCGACCAGCCCTTTAGCCGACACCTGGGTGAGTGTCGCGCTGACCTGCCAGGGCTTCAAAGCACTGGGAGTACCGCAGGAAGCAGTTGATACTTTCTCGTGGGAATTCCGGCAGGGCATGGCGGCACGCGCGCACGATCTGGGTGATACCGGCGAGAGCGCACCTGAGCACTGGGAGACACCGCTCGGAACCGGCGAGGTGCACGTCGTTATAGTCGCCGTCTCTCCTGATGAGGCGCGTCTGCAGACCGTGCTTGAAAATGCTCGGAAGACGTATCGCGAGATGTCCGGAATCGAGGCCATCTGGAGACAGAACTGCCACGCGCTGCCGACTGAAACGGAACCCTTCGGCTACCGAGACGGCATCAGTCATCCCGCGATCGAGGGGAGCGGCATCGCGGGAAGTAATCCCAAGGAACAGCCGCTTAAAGCGGGTGAGTTCATACTCGGTTACCAGGACGAGATGGGCGGCACTCAGAAGACCGAACCGGAAATCCTCGGTCGAAACGGGACGTACGTGGTCTTTCGCAAGCTGCACCAGCGGGTGGCGGAGTTTCGCCGGTTTCTCAAGTCGCAATCTGATGGACCAGAGGCGGAGGAGTTGTTAGCGGCGAAGATGATGGGGCGCTGGCGTAGCGGTGCGCCGCTCGCGCTTTGCCCTTTTCACGACGATCCAGCGCTCGGTGCAGACGCGCATCGCAACAACGATTTCCTTTTTGAAGCAGACGACCCGATCGGTCTCAAGACTCCATGCGGCTCACACATCCGGCGCACCAACCCGCGCGACGCACAGATAGCTGGTGTCGCACGCATACACCGCATGATCCGGCGCGGGACAGCGTATGGTCCACCGCTTCCCGAAGGCGTCACTGAAGACGACGGCGCCGATCGCGGACTGATGTTCGCCTTCGTGGGAGCGCATCTCGGCCGGCAATTCGAGTTCGTTCAGTCCGAATGGATTAACGACGGCGTTTTCTTTGGCGCCGGCGATGATAAAGATCCGATCACCGGATCGAACAGTGAAGCGAGCGGTTTCACCGTGCCACGCAAGCCGGTAAGAAAGCGTCTCCAGGGTATTCCGCACTTCGTCGTCACTCGCGGAGGCGAATACTGTTTCATGCCTGGGCTGCGCGCCTTGCGCTGGCTCTCGGATCTCCAGACGTAGAAGTAGGCCGATGATGGGAGATCTGCGTTCCGCGTTGTTTACTTCCGTAGTGTTGGCGGCCGTCTTCGGGTTAGTTCTTGGTGCGCAAGCACGAGCGCAAAACCGTGGCGTGTACCCGCTCGGGATGAGTGCTACGAACTCCGGTGTTACGCCTGAGCCGGGCTTCAGCTACTCGAACCAGCTTCTGATCTACTCCCGCGATAAATCAAAGGGACCAAATGGCGAGGTGTTGGCCACGGGTAGCAACTCTGTGGTGATGGACATGAACACTCTCGCGTGGGTGAGTAAGAAAAAGATTCTGGGCGGCGCCAAGTTTTCGATGACGGCAACCTTGCCCGTCGCGAGAAACTCGCTCACTTCGGATTTTACTGGCCCAGTCAGCGGAGGCGGCGGTTTCGCCGACTCCTACTATCAACCATTCATTCTCGGCTGGGACAAAGAGCGCGCCTCTGTTCGTGCGGTTTACGGCTTCCTTGCTCCGACCGGAAGCTTCAGGGCCGGCGCGAACAACAACGTCGGATCCGGTTACTGGACGCACGCGTTCTCGTCGGGCCAGACGTTCTATCTGACAAAGGACAGGAAGACGATAGCTTCGGCTTTTCAGATGTACGAGATCCACACCACGCAGGAAGACACGCGCATAAAACCGGGCCAAACGTTCAATCTCGATTTTTCGCTGATGCGTGCACTTCCGTTCGGAGACAAGCCCTGGCTGCAAGTAGGACTGACCGGCTACAACCAGCGACAGACCACGGCGAGACGCGGCCCGGGTGTGACGCCCAATCAGGAAGCCGCACGTTACAAGGTCAACGCGCTTGGCTTCGCTTCCAGCGTTAACCTGCCGCGCCGCATCAACGTCGGGTTTAAGTATTTTCAGGAGTTCTCGAACAGGTCGACGTTTCAAGGTCACTCGATTCAGGTTTCTGCCGCAATCAAGTTTTAGATTGGAGAAGATGATGGACGTTGTTGTTATCGGCGGTGGTCCGGCCGGCATGACTGCTGCGCTGCGCGCAGGTGACCTGGGTGCAAAGACTGTGCTGGTCACGCGCGACGAATTCGGCGGAATGGCAGCGAACGATGGGCCGGTTCCCGTGCGGACTCTCGCCCACGCCGCTCGGCTGCTCCGGGATGCGCGCGATCTCGAACGTTACGGCATCGTCGTCTGCGAACCATCACTCGACTACGCGCGGTTGCTGGTACGCGTCCGCGAGGTGGTCCAGGACGTGCGAGCGCACTCGACATTCAGTTCGCAACTCAGGGACGTCGGCGTAGTTGTTAATGAGCACTGTGGCGTGGCTCGTTTCATCGACGAGCACACACTGGAGACCGAGAGCGGGCAGCGACTGCGCGCTGACAAGTTCATCATTTGTACCGGAGGCATGAGTCGTCAGCTCACAGTGCCCGGTGCGGAGTTGACGGTTACTCACAGCGACGCGTGGGGACTGACCGCAGTCCCGCCTTCGATGATCGTGATTGGCGGCGGCGCCACCGGTGTCCAGGTAGCGTCCGTGTTCAATGCCTTCGGTTCGCGCATAACGCTCTTCCATTCAGGGCCGCGTATCGTTCCGACTGAAGACGAAGAGGTTTCAGCAGCGGTGGCGGCCGCTTTCCGCGACTCAGGCATCGACGTGCGGGAAAACTTCGGAGTTATCGAGTCGTTCGAGAAGACGTCTGACGGCGTGCGTATGTCGTTCTCAAAAGACGGGCGGCGCGAACATGCGGAAGCGACGCTGGCGGTGGTCGCAATCGGATGGGCGGCTAACACGGCGGCGTTGAATCTTGATCGGGCGGGTATCGAGACGAACGCAAGAGAGTTTGTGCTGGTTGATGAGTATCTCCGGACCTCGGCGCCGCACGTTTTTGCCGCCGGCGACGTTACCGGAAAAATGATGCTGGTGCCGCAGGCGATCCAGCAAGGCTTCGTCGCCGCGACCAACGCTGTGCAGGGCGCAACGATGACGGTGCTCGAAGGAGCAGCGCCGATCGGTAGTTTCACCGATCCGGAATACGCGCAGGTTGGAATGACTGAGACGCAGGCGCGCGCAGCCGCTTCCAATGTCGCCGATGTCGTTGTTGCCAAGGTCTGCTTCAGCTCGACCACGCGGCCGATCATCGATGGCCGGACGAGTGGTTTTTGTAAGCTGATCGTCGATCGGACGACGCGCCGGATCCTTGGCTGTCATGTTGTCGGAGAGCGCGCCGTCGAGCTAACGCAAGTGGCGGCGGTCGCGATGGCTGGACGGATGAGCGTCGATGATCTGGCGCAAGTTCCGTTGTCGTTCCCGACTTATGCCGGAGTGCTCGGCCGCGTCGCAGCGCAAGCCGCGCGGCGGCTCAATTTGCAGCTCGACTGGCAAGCTGGAGAGATGGAAGGGCAATAGGCCGGCGAGTGGCCCATTGCTACTTACTCAACGCGCGCGTGCAGCATCACCTACGGTAACCCTGTTGTCGCGACTAAGCGCTTTCGCGATCAGCAACAGCATCACGATGCCGAGCATGTTCGCGAGGGTCAGCATGACGAGGACGTTCGGATTGCTGAAGTTCTCGAGGGCGATGATCACGCCGGCCGCTGTATTACGCTGCGCGGTGCCCAGACCGCCAATGTCCTCGAGGTGGTCCTTTCCCGCGCCGGCCAGGTAACCCAGACCAAACGCGGCGCCGACAAAAGCCAGCCCAACCACGAAAGCTCCCTTGCCGATAATTTCCATCAGGTTGGGATAGTAGCCGACCAGCGTGACGACGATCAGGGCGTACAACGCGAGGTTTCCGATCGTACCGACCCACGGCTGAAACTTCTTGACAATCTCAGGGATGAATTGGACCAACAACATTCCGACGGCGATCGGCAGGAGCAGTTGCAAGAGCAGCGATTTGGCTACCGCGAATGGGTCCACGCTAACACCAGACAGAACGAATGGCAGTACGACAGGCATGTAGATCACTGTCCCTACCGTTAACAGCATCATCACGGCTGCGCCGAGCGCGACTTCGTGTTCTGCGGTTTGCGTGAGCTTAATCAGCAACGGTGCGCCGGCGCCTAAGCTGAAGATCAGGAGTCCTGCCTTGAGTGCTGGATCGAACGGCGCGAAGTGCAAAGCGACGATCATTAGCAGAGGCGCGAAGACGAAGTTCGCCAGCAGCATCTTGATCACGAAGGGCCAGTTTTTTAAATGGCCGGCGATGTCGGAAGGCTTCTGCGTCAGTCCCACGTTGAGCATCGTGGAAATGACGAAAACCGGAGCGATGAACTGAATGGCGCTCCTCAGGAACTCAAACATGTACATCCCTTTCTTCGCTCGGTTTTGGGAAAAGCATCGAGAGACATTAACAACGTTGGTGTGGGTGAATAACTGTAAGTTTTGACAGGCGTTGAAAATAGCAAAAGCCCTCGAGCTTGAGTGCTCGAGGGCCTTTTGATTTACGGATTGGAACCGACGTTACGGCTTGTCGGGATCGGGATTCTTCGGCACGTCGTTACGCTTGAGTTTGGGCGGCGCCGTGGTCGACTCGGCCGGCTTCTGCTCGCCGTCCGGAGCGGTCGTTGTTGTGTCGTCCGGTGTCGGTTGACGTCGTTTCAAAGTCGGACGTCCCGGTGCGCCACTGTCTTCGCCAGCCGCAATCGCGCCAGTGGTAGCGGCACGCGCATTCGAGAGCCGCAACAACCGGTTCTTGACTTTCTGGAATTCCGAGCTGCTGATTACATATTCCTCGTGCTCGGGGAACCTTGCAGCCAGTGCCAGCGCCTGAGCGCGACGATCCGGAGGCGCCGGATGCGATGCGAAGGCGCGCGAGATGAATCCGGGTTTCTTCTTGTTCTTGGCTTCGAGTTTTTCAAACATCGTCGCCATTGCGCCCGGGTCGTAACCAGCGGCATACATGTACTGAACGCCCAGTTTGTCAGCCTCTTCTTCGGCACCCCGGCTGAACTTCATGAAGATACCCAGCAAACCAATACCGGCCGTATTTTGATAAATAAGTCCCGGAATACCGCCCAGGAAAATCGACCCGCCGAGCGCTGCGTATTCGAGCAAGGTCGCCTTGGTCTGGTTTTCAACGGCGTGGCGGGCAGCTACGTGTGCAATCTCGTGCGCCATAACGCCAGCGAGTTCCGCTTCGTTGTCGGCCGCGAGTAGCAATCCTTTGTTGACGTAGAAGAAACCGCCCGGCAGCGCGAACGCATTCACTTCATCAGAGTCGATGACTTTGATCGTGAACGGCACCTTCGCGTCTGAGTGCAACACGATGTTCTGACCAACACGATTCACGTACTCGGTGATGATCGGGTCGTCGACGAATCTCGCCTGGCGATCGACTTCAGCCGCCGCCTCACGTCCCATCCGGACTTCCTTCTCGGTCGAGCCGCTCATTTTGCCGATGAGGCCCCCATTGATGTTCCGCTTCCCGATCATCGCAGGGTCTTCGTTGGTTGATAAGGCTTTTTTCGGCGCTGTGAGATTTGGTGTGGCTCTCTTGTCCGTTTGCTTTTTATCCGCCGGTGCAGGCGTTGTCGAAGTCTGCGCGGTCTTGGCAGCGTCTGTTTGGGCCGGCGTCTTCTTGAGTACTGGTACATCAGGCGGCGGCTCAGTCGGTTTCTGAGTTGTTGTTTGCCCGACCGCAGCGACAGATCCGGCCAACATCGAGGCCATTAGAACAAAAGCACTCGTGGCGCGGGAGAAGTTATTCATCTCGGAAACCTCCAAAGAAATCGAAACAGAACCTGAGGCCAGGGGATTTGATGTCATTTACGCTTTTTTTGGCGCGCAGTCTATGATGCTCGGGCTCAGCGGACAGGTTGCGCGGCACATCAGCAAAGTTCTTAGCGTTTGACGCTCCAAATATACGCCCATCCCGCGGGAGAGTAAATGAAACTGGAACACGGATCTGATGCCCAAAGCCACTAAGCGGAAACCCCAAGTCTCGATTATCGGGACCGGCCGGCTCGGGACTGCCCTGGCAATCGCCCTCGTCCAGCAAGGCTACTCAATCGGCGCTCTCGTAGCTCGGCGGCGCGAAAGCGCGCGTCGCGCAGCCGCTTTGTTACGCCCTTTTTTAGACGCCCCGGCCCGGGTCATGGCTTTAAAAGAACTCGCAGACCCGCACGCCCTGGAACTTTTACTTATCGCCACGCCCGACGATCAGATCCCAAGAGTCGCAGAATCACTGGCAAAACTCGACTGGAACGCAGGACACCGCTCGATAGTGCTGCACACGAGCGGCGCCTTGTCGTCCGCCGCACTTGCGCCGCTTCGAGATAAGAACTGGAGCACGGGTTCGCTTCATCCGCTGGCTTCAATCAGCGAGCCGAAGGCCGGCGCGCGATTGCTGCGCGGCGCGTTCTGGTGTGTTGAAGGCGACAAGCGGGCAGTCAGTTTGGGCCGAGCAATCGTCGCGGATCTCGACGGCAAGAGTTTCTCCATCACCTCTGAGAACAAACCGCTTTATCACGCTGCGGCAGTGATGGCGTCGGGGAACGTCACGGCCCTGTTCGATCTGGCGATCGAGATGCTGAGCGAGTGTGGGTTGACTCGCAAACAGGCGCAGGAAGCTCTCATACCGTTGCTCGCGAGCGCGGTGCGTAATCTGGAGAAACTCGATCCGTCTCGCGCCCTGACCGGAACCTTCGCTCGCGGCGACGTCGAAACGGTGAAGCGCCACCTCGAAGTGCTGAAGAGTAACAAGCAGGCTCTGGAGATGTA
>JAICGQ010000030.1 GCA_025923035.1 Pyrinomonadaceae bacterium
CATTCAACATACTCAGCATCGGCGCTGCGCTCGCTGCAGTTTGACGCTCCATAGACGAAGCCTGCCAGACGCTTCACTGCATCCATCACGGCTGGCTTCGTGCGCCACGTGGAAGTGTGAGTTTCGACGATCAGCGCAAACTCCGGCTTCACTCGCAACGTGTCGTCCTGTTCCGCCGCATTCAATCCAACGACTGCCAGCGCCACTTGCGCGCGCGCGAAGAGTACGGCGTCGATCGGTCCGATACCGGCTCGAGCGGCCACCATTGCCAATCTGTTTTCCGAAGGCGCCTTCGCTTGAGTGATCGGCGCCGCTGCTTTCCAGACGTCGGTCTGTTGTATCGCCCGAGCTACGTCTGACGGTCTGTTCAACTCGACGTAGAGAAGGGAATCGGCGGGCGCGTACTTCGCGAGGTCAACCTGAGAAGGGCGGTTGAACCACAGCCACGCGGCGCTGGCGACTATAAGAAGCAGCAGCAGAACGAGGGAGGTGCGCAGAAACTTCATTCGCCCGGCATCCTAGCCGCCCAACGATTAGCAAGCAAGCGAATAGCTGACGCCATTACGTGGAACACGGATTAAGAGAACAATAGGAGGCCCGACATTACTAATCGCTGGAAACTTCAAGAACACATATGTTACTTTGACGCGGCACCCCTATGACTTATCGCAATTTGTCTGCCCAGGCACTAGCAGAACAGGACTATGACAGTTTTCTAACCGAGTTAGAGAAGTCTTTAACTGACGGCCGCAGAGATCCAAACGACGTCGTCACCGAGACTTTGTCGCAGCTCTTTCTCGCTACTTCAGGAACAAACGCGGAAAGCCTCTCACTCCCGGCACGAGCTGCGATTCACAGTTTCGATCCGCGCAACGTCACTACCGAACCCGAGTACTACACGGACATCAAGCCAAAACTCTACAGCGAGCGAAAGCCGTTCATCTGGCTCTGGCAGATGTTTGACCGCTCGCCGCTCGGACTAAACGCACTCTTCGCGCATCGCTTTCGCCGGATGCTTGCGCCACTGATCTTCAAGAGCGTCGGCGTTAACTTCAAGTGCTGGCAGTTTGTCGAATGGTCGTTTGGCTACAATCTCTCGATCGGGAACAACGTCGTCATCCACCGGCACGTCCTGCTCGACGATCGCGGCGGTATCGACATCGGCAACGATGTATCGATCTCGGACTACGCCAACATCTACTCCCACAGTCACGACATTCACGACATTCATCAGGTCTACACACCCGTGACGCGTCTCGGAAACGGCGTGCGCGTGACGTATCACGCGACCGTACTTGCCGGCATGCAGGTCGAAGACGACGCCATGATCGGCTGCAACGCCGTGGTCACCCGGCACGTCCAGGCGAACCACATTGTCGCGGGTATTCCGGCCAAATCAGTGAAGGTAAAAGACGACCCAAGCGTCGTAGCCAGCGTTCTCGAAAAACTGGAATCCTGACCGTTTCCTTCCAGAAACACCGCCCCAAAATGCACCAGTGCCGCGCCTTAATCCCACGCACACAACGAGTTAAACAGAGAAAAATAGCGGTTGACATTGTTTGGCCCATTAATGTACTCTCACTCAGGTTGACGGCGGACTTGTGCCGTCGACCGAGTGCCCACTCGGTCACTATCAGCGGTCATTCCCGCGAAATCACAGGAGCACGATAAAGGCACACTTCGCGCGAGCGGAGGTCGCAAAGCCTACGGAAGTTGGTACCGACCCAACTTGGCTGGGTTTCCGAAATGAGCTTCATTCCTGCCGCAGACTTCTCCACCAGTTCTTTACTGACACCGGCCAGCACGCTACCCCTGCGACCCGGTGTCACGACCCCAAACTCCAGTAACAAAGGGACCGCAACCTTGAACCCGACAAACACTCCTTCGGTCACGCCCAGGATAGTCAAGCGACAACTGCCGCGCGCGCGAAAAGCCCGTGCCCGCCTTCGCCTGCAAAACCGATTACGCGTTGCCGTCACGAGGATTAACTAACTATGTTCAAACGAAGCTCCGGCAAAAAGAACCTCGTTGGTCTGGACATCGGCTCCAGCTCCGTTAAGGCAGTTGAGCTAGGCAGAAAAGGAGCGAACCTCCAGCTTCTCAACCTGGGATTTGAAAACCTTCAGACCGACACGATCGTCGACGGGCAGATCATGGAGCTCAACAACGTCTCCAACGTGATTGCTCACATCTTCAGCGAACACCAGATTCGCACAAACCGCGTCGCCGCCGGCGTCAGCGGCCACTCCGTGATCGTGAAGAACATAGTGCTGCCGCAGATGAGTACCGAAGAATTGCAGGAGTCGTTTAGTTGGCACGCGGAAGAGCACATCCCGTTTGACATCGCGGACGTGAATCTCGATTACGAACTGACAGGCAAGTCGTCAGAGACGCTGCACGTGCTGATGGCCGCGTGCAAGAGCGACAAGATCGCCAACGTGAAACAGGCGATTCAGCTCGCCGGCAAGCAGCCGGTGATCATCGACGTCGACGCGTTCGCCCTGCAGAACTGCTATGAAATGAACTACCAGCCCAAGGCGGGTGAAGTCGTGGCTTTGCTGAATATCGGCGCCGCGACGATGAACATCAACATCCTCAACGGATCGCGTTCGGTGTTCGCGAGAGACGCTTCCGTCGGCGGCAGCCAGTACACGAGCCTGCTTCAGAAAGAACTCGGTTTGAGTTTCGAGCAGGCGGAAAGCATCAAGCGTGGCATGCCGTTACCGGAAGGAGTTGAGCCGAGACCAATCCAGCCAATCATCGAAACCGTTTCCGAAACACTCGCGCTCGAGATGAAGAAGACCGTCGACTTCTATCGCGCGACAGTGCAGGACGGCGAAGGCAGCATTCAGAAGATTTTGATCGCCGGTGGCGGTTCCAAGCTTCCGGGCCTGGCTGAGTTCCTGGGGAACCGGTTCGAGATACCGGTGGAAGTTTTTGATCCCTTCCGTCAGATCGAAGTCGACGGGCGAAAGTTTGATCCGGACTACATGCGGGAGATAGTGCCAGAGATGGCGGTGGCCGTTGGTCTGGCGCTGAGAGGAGTGGAAGCATGATCAAGATAAATCTGCTCGAGTCAGTTACGGATCGGCCACAGGGTGTTGCGGCAGTTGAAGAGAAAGTCGCCAACCCGCGCGCCCAGACGCTGTTGCTCGCGTTGACGGTGTTTGGTTTGTTGGCGATGTCCATCGGCTATGAATTCGTGAGCACGAAGAAGGCGTTCGCGGAAGCAGAGAAGGAGCTCGCCAGACAGAAGCAAATCCAGCAACAGATGCTTGCGTTTCAGAAGGAACAGCAGGAACTCCAGAAGAAGACCGAGGAAGTTCAGTCGCGCATCGACGCAATCAAGAAACTGCGCGAGTCGCAGCAGGGACCGAGTGCGGTGTTGCAGGAGATCAAGGCGCGTTTTGATGCAGTACCGGGTCTTTACTTGATCGCGATTGAAAACAAGGACGGAGAGATCACGATCAAAGGCGAGTCGCCGAACGAGTATTCAGTGACGAAGTTTGGTCAGAGTCTTGAATTCTCAGGCGGACTGTTCAGCAACCTCAACATTGAGACGACGAGAGAAGAGGCGAAGGAAGTTGCGGAAGCAAAGCCGGGCGCGGCCGCCGCAAGCGAACCCGTCGCGGCAAAGCCCGAAGTCATCGCGTTCACCGTGAAGGCAAGTTTTGCGTCGTCCAAGGTGCAACAGTCGCAACCGCCCGCGCCTGCAAATCAGGTAGCGATGAAGAAGTAGCCCGCTGGCGTACAGAAATTCCTAAACAAAGGACACCGAGATGAAACTCAGCAAGCTCCCAACCCTTCCCTGGTACCTGCGACTCTTCGCGTTTTTAGTAGTCGCCGGTCTGGCGTATGGCGGGTTCTACTATTTCGTCACCAGCGGCACTCGCGCAGAAACGAAGTCCATGAACGACGAAATCGAGACGTTGAAACCGCTGAATGCGCAGGCCCAGATCGTTCAGCAGAACCTGAACAACTTCAAGGCGCTTTACAAAGCGCGTGAAGAAGAGTTTGCCGAGTTGAAAGCACTGCTGCCGGAACAGCGCGAGCTCACGATGGTCCTGCAGGGAATTCAGGATCGCGCTCGCGGCAATGGCTTGGTGCTGACGCGGTTCAATCCGAAGGAAGACGTGCAACAGGACAACTACAGCGGTAAGCGAATCGAAGTCAATGTTACCAGCGGCTTCGCCGGACTCCGCGCGTTCTTCGAACAACTCGCGCACTATCAGCGCATCGTTTCGATCACGAACTTTGAACTGAAGCAGTTGGAAAAGCAGACCACCAACAAGACGGTCGACGCGCGCTTTGATCTGACCGCTTATTACGTCGCCTCCGAGAACTTGCAAAGTCAGAAACCCGCGAACCCCAAAGGCGCAGCCGGTGGATCGGTTCCGCCTCCAACGCCCGCTCCTCAACCCGCGAAGTAGCCGCGCGAGCGAGACGCATCGAAGGAAGTGATAACGACAATGACTATGCACGACATGAGAACATCGATGAGACAGCTTGCCCGTGGAATCTTAACCGTGGCGCTTATCCTGATCAGTAGTTTGGCCTTGAGCGTGATGGCCCAGGAGACTGAACAGCCGGCGAAGAAGCCCGTCAAGCGTTCCGTTTCAGGCGGACGCGATCCATTCAGAAAATACGAAGCGCCGCGTCCGACCGTTAAAGCCTCGCGTGAAGAGTCACCAATTCCGACGATTCAGGAACGCATCACGAATTACAAGGCGCAGAAAGTCGCCGCGATCAATGCGAGAATGCCCGCCCCCAAGCCCACCACCGCTCTGTTGCTGAGTGAGATCCAGGTCATCGGCATCTCCCGTTCGCCGAGAGGATACGCGGCGATCGTCGAAGCAATGCCTATCAAACTTTCCTACGTGATCTATCCCGGCGAACCTTTCTTCGATGGCCAGTTGGTGGCGATTGAAGACAACCGCCTGGTGTTCCGTCGGGAAACAGTCTTTTCGGACGGCCGTCGTGAACGATCAGTCGAGTACAAATCACTGCGACAACCGTCGCCGGTGAACTCGGTGACCGTTCCGTCGGCGAACCCATCAGTCGCCAACGCGAAGTCCAACTAATGGCGGTCTGGTTCCGGCCAGACATTGACCATTGACCATTGACCCCCGCGCTGGTGTTTTCAACGAAACACCGGCGCCCTTTTGACAAAACCAGGACCGGCCGCGTTTAGTGCGGCGCGCGCTTTAGTTGCCCCGGCAATCGAGCGTAGTGCGTGGCGGTGACGGTTCGGAAATTCCCCTAAGGAGGGAACGATGTCTTATCAGCCTCGAGTGAGATCAGCCATATGGACCACGCTCGTCCTGTTGCTTGTATGCGCCTCCGGTACAAGCTTTGTGGCTGTGGCCCAGAACTCAAACGCAGTCGCTTCCGGCAATCCGCAAACTCAAGGTCCGGCGGCGCCCGTTCCTACGCCGCCCGTGGGCTTCTCGCGCGGTTCGGACAAACAGTCGGAACAGGGACGCCAGTACGGACAACCTGGATTCGTCGGCGAAGCGATCAGTATCAACCTCGTCAACGTCGACATCCGCGACATCCTCAACTACATCACCGAACTTTACGGTGTGAACTTCGTCATTGACTCCTCAGTGGCCGCCGTTCCGGTGACCGTGAATGTTCAGGATGTGCCGTGGAACATCGCGCTCGATGCAGTGTTGAAAGCCAACCGGCTGGGTATCGAAGTCAACGGCAACATCCTGCGCGTAGCGACGAATGATGTGCTGGCGAAAGAGGCTGAAACTCAAAAAGTGATCAGTGATTCGCGTTTGGATGCGTCGCCGCTGGTGACCGAGTTCATCCGGCTCAACTACGCGCGCGCATCGGGCACGTTGGCCCAGGCAGCAGGTTCGACGGGTGCATTCTCCGGTGGTTCGACCAACCTCAGTTTCAGTGGTGGCGCCGGTGGCGATGCGACGGGCGGCAGCGGTGATCAAGGTCTACTCCCGATCATCTCGCGACGTCTTTCGCGTCGTGGTTCGATCGAAGTGGACGGCCGCAGCAACACGCTGATCATCACCGACGTTAAAGAAAACATCGACGCGATTCGCCAGTTGGTTGCGATCCTGGACCAACCGGAACCGCAGGTTGAGATCGAGACACGTATCGTCATCGCGCAACGCAACTTCAGCCGCGACCTCGGCGCACAGCTTTCATTGGGTGTGGCCAATTTTAGTCGCTCCGGTTTGGGTAGTTTCTCCAGTCTTCCGGCGACACTGCAGCAGCAGGGCGGCGGAAGCGGTGGCGGCTCAGGCGGTGGCAGCGGTGGTTCAGGTGGACAGGGTATTCCGTCCGGTCCAAACCCGTTCAGCGTCTTCGGCGGTTTGGCAGGAACAACCCAACCGACGAACAACCTGGCAGCCGCAGCGGCGAGCACCGTAATCGGTTTGACGACAGGTTTATTTGGCAGCGCGCAGATCAGTGCGTTGATCACGTTGGCTGAATCACGTGGCCAGGCGAAGACAGTCGCGACTCCGCGCGTCACCGCGTTGAACAATCGTCCGGCACAGATCGAGAGTGGTTCGCAGATTCCGGTCCAGACGACGCAGGCCGCAAGTGGTACTGCCGTTGTGACGACGACGTTCGTGTCAGTGCCGTTGCGTCTTTCAATCACGCCACAGATCACTGACGCGGGAACGGTCGTGTTGAGAGTCACGATCGAGAACAACACGATCAATACGGGCATCGCCGTGGGCGGCGTTCCGGGCATCGACACGCAGCGCATGCAGTCGGAAGTGCTGGTTCCGGATGGTGGCACAACTGTCATGGGTGGCGTGCTGGCCGACACCGAAGGTGAAGCTCAGCAACGCACGCCCGGACTCGCTTCGATTCCGATTCTCGGCAACCTCTTCAAGCGCAAACTTACAACGCGACAGAACAGCGAAATCCTGTTCTTCATCACGCCGCACATCTATCGTCCCGACTACAACGGCCGGCCCACGTCGGGCACGGTCAGCAATGGTCAGCGGACGACGACGATTCCTCAGCCGGTACCGCTCGGAAATCCGCCGAGCAACACGCCGACTCCGACCCAGTTGCAGCAGCAACCGCAACCGCAGACCACTCCGACGACTCAGCCGCAGTTGATGCCCGCGCCGACGCCCAATAGCCCGGCGGGTACCAACACGGCGCGGCCGGGTACGCTGAGCGGTCAACGTCCGTAATTGGAGGGACCGTTATGTTCAAGGAACTGCTTGAGTCCATCATTGAACGCACCGAGGGAAGCCTCGGTGCGCTCATTATGGGAACAGATGGTATCGCCGTTGAGAAAGTTCTCGGCGAGGCCGGAGCCGATGCGAACCTCGACGTTGCCGCCGCGGAGTTTACTTCGCTGGTGCGCAATGCTCAGCGCGCGGGAAACGACACGGGGCTCGGTGGTTTGCGTGAGCTCGTGATCTCGCTCGAAAGCGCGGTGATGGTGATGCGCGTTTTGAGTCGCGATTACTTCGTCGTCCTGGCATTGGGTGCACACGGCAACCTGGGCCGTGCGCGTTTCGAGTTGCGCAAAGCCGAGCTGAAACTCGCGAAGGAATTTGCGGTTTAAGGTAACTTTACGTAAGGCATGCCGCGCATGATGATCCGTTGCCGGCGCGCAACGCGGCGCGGATTGACTTGCGGATTGAAGACAGTGCGCGGGTTGGGAATCATCGCCGAGAGATATGCCGCTTCGTTCGCAGTCAACGCAGACGCGGATTTCTTAAAATAGCGACGCGAAGCGGCTTCCGCACCATACACTCCGTCACCCCACTCAATCACATTCAGATAGATCTCGAGAATGCGACGCTTCGTCAGTGAACGCTCGAGCATCACTGTCAACGCCGCTTCCTGGCCCTTTCGCCACAGCGATCGCTGAGAAGAGAGGTAGAGGTTCTTCGCGAGTTGCTGGCTGATTGTCGAGCCGCCGCGCTTGAACTCGGGCAGGCTCGGTAGCCAGTCGTCGTCCTCGCCTTCCTGCTTTGCTTCGCGTGCTGTCTCTTTTTGCGCCTGGTCCCAGGCGTTGCGGATCGCTTCGTAATCGAAACCACGATGCGTCGCGAAGTTCGTGTCTTCGCCGGCGAGGACGGCGCGTTGCAGGTTTGACGAAATCTTATCGAGTGGCACCCAGATCTGTTCGCGTCTGACTGGCTGGCCCTTTTGCTTTGCTTCGTTCGCGCGAATGTCGATGAGCGATGTTGAGGACGGATTGTTTGAGCGCAAACGAAAGACGCGCACAAACATGACGGCCTCGTACAGCGTTACGCCCGCGATAATACCGACCAGCGCCAGTCCAAAGATCCGAAAGAGTCTCCGCATTGGTTTGCGAGTTTAGCGTGGTTCAGGTGGGAACGACCACTCGCGGCTACCTGCGTTTCGCAGAAGACTTACGAGTGATGCCGCGGTAATTGACTTTGCCGGGCAGTTTGCGCGGCAGTTCAAACTCGTCGGCGACGATGTCTTCGAGATGGACCTGTGCGGTGCGTGCGTAGGCGAGGAGGGTCATCAAACTCGGCTCGCGTTTGCCTTGCTCGTATTCGGAGATCCGGCCGTAGTGCATGGTGCCGGCGAGACCCATGCGTTCGAGCAACTCCGTTTGCGAGAGTCCCAGCTGCGTTCTGATCTGGCGCAGTTTTTCTGAGAGGCGCAGTGGTTTTGGACGCGGGCTGCCCATTAGTCGCGGCCTCCTATGGAGAGGAGACAGGACGGCGTCTGGGCGAAGTGGCTTTTTAGCTCCTTTTTGCAAAGGGTCTTGCATCTACTCGCTGTTGGGAGTAAGATATGCGCGTTAGGATTTGTCGCCGTGAGTTGGAACCTTCCATGCTCAACGGCGGCGCTCATATCACTCGTCAGTTAGGGAGATTGAGCCGCTCATTTGGCCGTTGTTAAGTTGTCAAACCCACTAGCATCCTAAACGGTCAGGCTCAAATCGTAAATAGAAAAATCTCGGCCTTGGGTGGCCCTAATGAAGGAGGGCCATCGGGTCCGCGGATCCGGACTGCCCAGAACCGCATCCGCGGACTCGACGGATAGATCCGTGTTGAGAGTGTGCCTACAACGAGTAGGCTTCACTTGAAGCGTCGAGGAGTGGCTCGCTACGCACCACGCGTCGCAGTAGTAGTGGTTCGTCGAACATCTGTTCGAGACCACGCACGATCGCGTAACGCGGGTCGTCGGCGACTGTGACCGGGAGTTTTGATTCTTCTCGCAAGTATTCCGGCAAGCCGTTCAATAAAGCGCCGCCGCCGGTAAGAATGATCCCGCGACCGTAGATGTCGCCGGCTACTTCCGGTGGCAGCTCCGCTAGCGTCGACAATACGCCCTCGAGAATTTTCCCAACTACATACTGCGTGATCGGATAGATCTCGCCGGCTGTGATCGTTATCGCGGCGGGACTTCCTGTTAGAACGTCACGACCGCCGACGGTCATTTCGGCGGCGAGATCTTCGGGAAGCGTCGCGGAGCCGAGTTCGAGTTTGATCTTTTCCGCTGATGGCAAGCCAATCGCCAAACCACGGTGGCGGCGGACGTGATTGATGATCGCCGTGTTGATGTCGCCGCTGCCGATCCTGTTTGAATGGGCGTGAATGATCGCGCCATTCGCCACGATCGCGACGTTGGTCGTTCCGCTGCCGATGTCGGCCACCGCCGACGCGTTCAAATCGTTGGTCTTGATACCGGCGCCAAATGCTGCCGCCAGTCCTTCTTCCATCATCAGTACGCGGCCGATACGCGCGTGTTCTGCAGCGCTGAGCAATGCCCGTCGCTCGACGTGCGTGACGACGGGATCGACGCTCATCAACGCACGCCGGCTGAAAATCGAAACGCCGCTGCGTGCTTCGCGCACGAAATGCTCCAGCATCGTGCGCGTTCGTTCGAAGTCTGCAACGACGCCGTTTACTAAAGGTGCCACGACGCTGACGTCGCGCGCCTCGCGCCCGTACATCTGGCGCGCCTCCCGGCCAACGGCGATTACTTCACCCGTGATGTTGTTGACTGCAACCAGCGACGGTTCGTCGAGTACGAGCCCGCGGCCCCGCACGTAGATGACCGTCGTGGCCGATCCCATATCGATAGCAATCGAATCGGAAACCAGATTTCTGAGAGCGGGCATTCCCATGAACGCCGCCGTCTTACTTATGAATCCCATGCGCTCCGAATAATAAGGTGAAAGGAGCGAATTCCGAAACAGGGAAGAGCGACGTGATCGTGCTACCTCCGACGGTCAGCCGGTCGCGGGTGGGACATAGACGACGTTTCCGGGCAACTCGATGGGAAGGGAGATGTTGTCGTCGACGAGATCTTCCAGGTGGTTGCCGTCGACCAAAGTCTATCACTCCCAGTTGTTTGCGAGTCATCAGCGCGAGCATAGGCCCGACACAGATGCGCGTTCAGTGTCGTACTCCCTAATGCACGACGGGATCGGCGAAGGAATCGTCGCAGCCCATGCTGAGGGCGAGGGCGCGGATGGCGGTGCGGGCTGAGTTTTGTTGGTCGCAGTTCAGTAGGGACCAGGCGAGGGCCAGGGGACACTCAGCGTCGTGTGAAAGGGGTTTGTGGCAGAGGGGGCAGGTGTCTGGCGAGAGCTCCAGGACGACGTAGAGCTTAGCCAGCAACATCACGAGCACTTCAGCGCGTTTTTTCTGCTCTTCGGATTCGAACATGGCCGTCGTCTAAATTAATCGTCCAGATTCGCAGATCACGCGGTAGTTTGCAGAATCAGTATTGCAGAGTGTTTTCCCACTTCACGCGTTTCAGTAACGCGAAGTCGGAAAGCATCTTGCCGGCGCCGAGCACGACCGACGTCAGCGGATCGTCAGCAACGAACACAGGCAGCCCGGTTTCGGTGCGAAGTCTCTGATCGAGGTTCGCGAGTAACGCTCCGCCGCCGGTCAGCACCACGCCCCGATCGATAATGTCGGCCGACAACTCCGGAGGCGTGCGCTCGAGCGCAACTCGCACCGCATCCACAATCGAACTCACTGCCGGTTCGAGCGCCAGACGTACTTCATCGTCGGTCACGGTGATCGTCTGCGGAATACCTTCGACGAGATTGCGTCCGCGCACTTCCATCGAAAGCGGCTCCGCAAGAGGGAACGCGCTGCCAAGTTGAATCTTAATCTCTTCGGCGGTGCGCTCGCCAATCAAAAGGTTGTACTTGCGCTTCACGTATTCCGCCACCGCGTTGTCCATCGCATCGCCCGCCGTGCGCACCGCGCGCGCGTAGACGATGCCGCCGAGACTGATGACGGCGATATCGGTCGTGCCGCCGCCGATGTCGACGACGATGTTTCCCTGCGGCTCGGTGATCGGCAGTCCCGCGCCAATCGCCGCGGCCACCGCTTCTTCAACCAGGTAAACTTCCGACGCCTTCGCGCGATAGGCGGAGTCTTCGACCGCGCGGCGTTCGACCTGCGTGATCTCGCTCGGAATGCCAATCACCACCCGCGGGCTGACCCACGTGCGGCCGTTGTGCGCCTTGCGGATGAAGTGCTGAAGCATCTTCTCCGTCACTTCAAAATTCGCGATCACACCGTCGCGCATCGGCCGGATGGCAACGATGTTGCCGGGGGTGCGGCCGAGCATCTCCTTTGCTTCCTTGCCAACGGCTTCAACGGCATTCGTGACCTTATTAATAGCGACAATAGACGGTTCGCTGAGCACTACGCCGCGCCCTTTCGCGTAAACGAGCGTATTTGCGGTACCAAGGTCGATAGCCAGATCGTTGGAGCGAAGTCCGGAGATGAAGGGGAAGGACATAGAGACACCTCGAAAGTTGAATATTTAGTTTTGACTCGAACTCTGCTTCCTGGAAGAGAGCAGGTAGGACTTACCGCGCCGGGTGACGTCTTTGCAAATATAACAAAGACAAACAGTATTTAATTGATTGACTACTATGTGTCAAGTGAAAATTTGTGGGCTGGATTACTATTTTTACTGGAAGTTAACCGCGTCAGTGTTGCCACCGCATACGACGACGCCGACTCGCTCGCCTCGCTGTGGTTTGTATCGTCCGGAAAGCAGCGCCGCGAAGGCAGCGGCGCCCCCGGGTTCGGCGGCGACTCGCATCGTTTGCCACAGCTTTTTCTGCGATTCCGCGATCTGCTCGTCGGTCACGAGCAGCGCCTGATGCACATATTCCTGCGCGATCGGAAACATCAACTGGCCGACCTGTCGCGGCGCGAGTGAGTCCGCAGCGATCCCGCCCGCGGGTGAATCGACTGGCTGACCCGCCTCGAGTGCGCGCTGAAGTGTCGGCGCCAGCTCAGGTTCAACAGAGACTACTTTGGTTCGGTTCTCGTACCAGGCCGCCACGCCACCAATCAACCCACCACCGCCGACAGCCACCAAAAGCGAGTCGAGCTGCGGAGACTGCTCTTCGAGTTCGAGTCCGAGCGTGCCTTGTCCCAGCAGTGTTTCGACCGCTTCGTACGCGTGGATCGGCAGCGCGCCCGTGCGTTCGATCCATTGGTGACTCGCTTCCAGTGCATCGGCGTAACGGTCGCCCGCGATTACCAGCTCAGCGCCGTAACGGCGAATGCGATCGACTTTCGCCGGCGACGCCACGGACGGTACGAAGATCGTCGCCGGCCGGCCAAGCTTCATCGCCGCGAACGCCACAGCGACTCCGTGGTTCCCACCGGAAGCAGCGACGACACCAACGTCCGGAATCTCGCGTGTGAGCAGATTGGTGAACGCGCCGCGTGCTTTGAAGGATCCACCGTGCTGGAAAAGCTCGAGTTTGAAGACGATGGTGATCGAGTCGAGACCAAAATCCGCGCCGTCGACTTCGAGCACCGGCGTGCGACGAATGTACGGCCGGATCAGCGTTTCGATTGATTGAATCTGTGTTCGGGTAATCACACCAGTAGCATCGATAACACGGACAGGTGCGGAATAAGTCTGACGCGTGTGATGCGGCGCCGCTCGACGCGTTCGATCTCGAACACGCCGCGTTCATGGTCCACTTTGTCACCGCGTTGCAGGATGCGTCCGGCGCGATCCATCAGGAAGCCGGCGATCGTCGTGTATCCACCGTCTTCGGGAATGTCGAGTTTAAGATACTGGTTCGCATCGCGAACGCTCAGCATTCCGTCCAGCACGTACGCCTTGCCGTCGCGGCGGATCTGTTCGCGCACCTCTTCGTCAAACTCGTCGTTGATCTCACCGACGATCTCTTCCAGCAGATCCTCCAGCGTCAGTATGCCTTCCATGCCGCCGTGCTCGTCGATCACAAAAACGAAATGGACGCGCGCGGACTGCATTCGCCGCAACGCTTCGCCGAGCGAAGCAGTGGCGGGAATAAACGTCGGCGGGCGCAAGAAGTCTTTCATCTGAAAGCCGTCGTTATTAATCCGCCCCATGTCTACGTCTTTTCTAAACAGCAGACCGACGATGTCGTCCGGGCTCGAATCGTAAACCGGCAGACGCGAATATCCCGTCGTCGCGAAAGCGCTTCGCACTTCGGTGAGTGTGGCGTTGACCTGAAGGCCAGTCACCTGCGTGCGCGGCACCATCGCTTCGCTCACCTCGGCGTCGGAAAACTCGAACACGCGGTGAATCAACTGTTGTTCTTCGTCCTTCAGTTGACCGCTCTGTCGCGAGACGTCGATCAGCCGCCGCAGCTCGTCTTCTGTGTAGACGGAACCATGCTCCCCTGATGGGTGCAGTCCGAAAAGCCGCACGACTCTCGTTCCCGACCAATCGAGCATGCGGATGGGCCAGCGAAACACTTTGTAGAACGCCTGCATGGGCCATGAGACGGCCAGCGCGACTGTCTCGGCCCGCTCGAGTGCCAGTGTCTTGGGAGCAAGTTCGCCGAGCACGATGTGCAGAAAGGTAATGATGGCGAAGGCGATAATAAACGACACCGTATGCAGCGTCAGATCCGAAACGACACCTTTCAACGGCACCTCGAGTAGACGCGCGATAACAGGCTCGCCGATCCAACCGAGCGCGAGCGAGGCCATCGTGATTCCCAACTGCGTCGCGGAAATGTACACGTTGAGATTGTCAAGCAGTTCGACCAACCGCTGGGCGTTACGGCTGCCGCGCGCGGCGAGCATTTCAATGCGCGAGCGCCGCACGCCGACGAGCGCAAACTCCGACGCTACAAAAAAACCGTTCGCAAACACGAGGAAAAACACGAGGAGAATGAAAAGGACACTAATCATGGAGTTCATTCTATGGGCAGACAGGCTGGATTGTGAAACTAACCTTACCCTGTTCTTAGTGCTTAGTGCTTTGTACTTTGTAGTTTTCTGTTAGTTGTCCAGCTAGCGAACAAAGGACAAAGCACAAAACACCGAGCTCAACGCGGACGTTTGTCAACGCTCGCGAATTGGAATAGCATCCCGCCCTATGAGCACCACAACTGAAAACCTGACAGGCGAGCAAATCGTCGAACTCTGCCGCAAGCACACGCTTTTTGAATGGTCCGTACAGTCGGCTGTCGATCCGATTCCGGTGGCGCGATCGAAGGGCATTTACTTCTGGACCCCCGAAGGCAAGCGCTTCATCGATTTCAACAGCCAACTGATGTGCGTCAACATCGGTCACGGCGACGAGCGCGTCATCAACGCGATCAAACAACAGGCCGAGACGCTGGCGTACGCAAACCCGTTTATGGCGACTGAAGTTCGGGCGCGGTTGAGTGCGAAGCTCGCGGAGATCACGCCGGGCGATATCGACGCGTTTTTCTTCACGAATGGCGGCGCCGAAGCCAACGAGAACGCGATCCGCATCGCGCGGCTGTTCACGGGACGTCACAAGATCGGTGCGCGTTATCGTTCGTATCACGGCGGCACTGCGGGTTCGTTGACGTTAACCGGCGATCCGCGCCGTTGGGCGGCGGAGCCAGGCGTGCCCGGAGTGTTTCGTATTCCCGATTTCTATCACGGTATTCAGCGGGGAATGGACACGACTGAAGACGTGCTCATGCGCACTGAAGAAGTGATCGAGCTCGAAGGTGCGAAGACGATCGCGGCGTTGATCGTCGAGCCGGTGGTTGGTACCAACGGCGTGCTCATTCCGCCGGATGGTTACATGCAAGGCTTGCGCAAACTGTGCGACAAGTACGGCATCATGCTCATCGCCGACGAAGTGATGGCCGGGTTCGGCCGCACCGGCGAGTGGTTTTCAGTGGACCACTGGAAGGTCGTGCCGGATCTAATCTGTATGGCGAAAGGCTTGACGAGCGCTTACGTGCAACTCGGCGCCGTGGGCATGCGACGTCAGATCGCCGATCATTTTCAGAACAACTTTTTCAACGGCGGGCTCACGTACAACAGTCACCCAATCGCGTGCGCTGCGGGCATTGCCACGATCGCCGTCTACGAAGAAGACCAGCTGATCGAGAACGCGCGCCGGATGGGGACCGTGATGCGCGGGTTGATGGAGGATTTGGAGAGCAAGCACCCGTCGGTGGGTACGACGCGCAACATCGGACTGTTTGGCATCTTCGAACTGGTGCGCAATCGCGAAACGCGCGAGCCGCTGGCGCCGTTCAATGTCACGACCCCCGAGATGCAGGCGCTCGGAAAGTTTTTCCGTCAGGAAGGTCTGTATACGCTGGTGCGCTGGAACACGTTCTTTACGAATCCGCCGCTGTGTATTACCGAAGCGGAGCTGCGTGAGGCGTTTGCCATCATCGACAAGGGGCTGGAGATCACGGATCGCGCCGTTAGTTAGCGAGGTACTTCCCAAAGTCGCAGTGTGCCGTCTTCAGCGGCAGTGACAACGGCACTTGTAAATGCGATCGCATTGACGCCGTGACACTCGCCGATCGTACGCGATCGGCTTGTCTCGAGATCCCAAACACGAATTCGTCCGTCGAGGGACGAAGCGGCGATCCGCGTTCCATCCGTCGAGAGCGCAACGTGTGAGATGCAGGAACAGTTCTCACCGAGTATGCGCGACTCGCCTGTTTGAATATTCCAGACGCGCACGGTTTCGTCCCAACTGCCTGAAACGATTCGTTTGCCGTCGCTGAGAAAAACGACTGACGCAATCTGTCGTGTTGAGCGGCCCAGCACTCGCGCGGTTCCGGTTTCCACGTCCCACAATCTGATTGACGCGTTGGAAAGATCGCTATCCGCGGCGGCGATCGTGCTGCCGTCGGGAGAGAACGAGATCGACGCTGGACCTTTCCAATCGCCTTTCAGCACTCGCATCGCGCCTGTTTGCAAGTTCCACACATTTATTTCGCAAGGTGAGTCTATGCCGGCCGCGGCGAGGCTCTTGCCGCCGGGTGAGAAGACGAGAGAAGGGTGTTTGCCGATCTGGCCCAACAACGTCACTTCACCGGATTGAAGATCGATGATTTCGATCTGTGCTCCGGTAGCGGAGGCGATTAGCACGCCGCTTGGCGAACAAGCGAGTGCTGTGATTGGAGTGTTGCAGTTTCTGAGAACTGTTGTGGAGTTTGGTTGTAATAACCAGATGATTCCTTCGTCCCCTCCAGCAACTATCATGTCGCCAGAAATGGAAAGTGCGCGAAAGGATTTAATCGACTTCCCAATCACCCCGGACCTGGACCACGGATCTGACGGATCTGGTTCGTTGATCGATAGAACATCCGAGTCAGCGACGGAGTTCTTTGCTCTCGCAAGAGCCCGAATCGCCGTGCCCCATGACTCAACCGCCCAACGCGCATCGCCTTCACTCAGCGACCGCGCTTTTCGCAAACGTTTCACGAGCAGCGCGCGCAGTAGATCGCGTTGCAGACCATCCTGCGACACCAGTAGATCGCTTGCGATACGTTCTTTAACTGCGAGCGCCAGCAGGGCGATCTCTTCCTTGTGTTCGGGACAGTAGTCTTTCAGCAGGTTTTCGCAGAGCTTCGCGTCGGTGAGCGGCGAGCGGCCGTGACGGATCAGGATCTCGCCGAGTTGCGCAGGCACACTCTCATCGAAACGCTTCAAGACCAGATCTCACCCTCTGCGTGGCCGAAGTTGATTCTCGTGCCCAGCGCCAGCGTCACGCTCCGGCCGGGAGAGACGTCCTTTACCTCGCCTCGTTGATTGGTGGCAGACCACGTTTGGATCGACAAGTTTTTCAGGCCCCAGATCGACGGATCGGAAGGATGCTTTGTCACTGCGGCCACCGGCTGCGTGAAGTCGTACTTCTTCTCCTCGTCGATGTGATGCGCGAAGAGAAACGTGTCGTGATTCAGCATCACGAAGTTACGACCGATCCGCACTCGCGGCGGTAGACGTAACTGCCGCCGGCACGACCAACAGCGATCGTTCACGTCGTCCTCAGTTTCAGAGGCATCATGAAAATTCTCGGCGTTGCAGTGAGTGCAATAGACGATCGAGTCGCGCAGACGGACCATCACGGCGCGCCAGTTACTCTCACGCACGCGCCCGTGCTGCGGATCCTTGATTCCGTCCGTGAAAGCCTTCGTGAACACGTCGCGCAGAAAACGAGGATAGACGCTCCAAAACGCGACCGCGTTGCGTTGATACTGGGGGTCGGGCGCGTTCGAGGTATCAGCCGGATCGAAGATGAAAAGCGGCTCCGTTCCGTAGAGTTTCTTCATCGCGAGCAAGTCGAGACACTTGATTGCCAGCTCCTTCTTTCCTTCGAGCGGATGATGCATGACGAACATGTAGAACAACAGCACGGCCAGCGAGAAGAGGTCCGTCTGCGTGCTCGGCACAGCCTCGCCGCGGACGATCTCCGGCGCCATAAAACGCGGTGTGCCGTAAACAGCGCTGCGCGCTTGATTATCAACGGCGACGTTGTCGTTATCGCAGATCAGGATCTCGCCGGTGTCCGGATCGAAGAACGCGTTGCCGAAAGAGATGTCGCGATAGCACAGGCCTTTGGTGTGAAGCTGTAGATAACTGTGGGACAGTTCAAGTCCGGCAGTCGCAAGCGCACGGAAACTCGGTTCGATTCGTCGCTTCATCAGATCGACGATGCTTCTGAAACGTCGTTCTCTTAGCGGCATCACGTAGCCAAATCCCGGCGTCGAAGTGGCCGACGCGAGCTCGGTGGGCCATAAAAAACGATCGCTCGGCGCACCCATTCGCACGAGCGTTTCCAGTGCTTTCTGTTGCTCGGGTGTGGCGGACGCAGGGTAGTACCACTTGAGCGCCACTGCTTTCCCACCAAGTTGCGCCTGGTAGACTTCACCCTGGCCGCCGCCGCCGAGAAACTTTTCGACGACGCAATCGCTCCGCGTCGCAGACGGGCGGACTTTCTGACCGGGTTTGAGAATCTGATCCATCAATTAACCAGCGAACACAGAATTCCCAGCGTGACGTCGTCGCCGCTTCCCGCGCGCGTCGAGTCGCGCAGCCAACCGGCGAGGTGGTCGTTCACGCTTGCAAGTCCATTCTCTCGAATCATTCGCAAGAGATCGGTCCCGACTTTAAAAAAACCTGCTTCGTCTCGAAACGAGTTTGGATATCCATCCGTTGAGAGCAGAATCAGAGCCGGCCGCGATTGGGTCAATGGTTGAAAACTAACGCGAACGTCCCGCCACGCTTCGGGCGCGCAAAGGGAAGTGGTTTCGTTACCAAACAGCCGCTCGTCCTTTATTAAAGGACGGACGACTTCGCCACTCTCGCTGACCGAAAGAATCTCTCCGTCGCCGAGTTGCAGGTACAAAACAAAACGTTCGGTGACCGCGGCGACCAGCAACGTCGCTCCGTACACAACGGCCGAATCCGCGTCGACTGAATCGGCCGGCAGCGGATCAGTTCTCAGATGCTCAGCGACCGCTTCCGACCAACTCCGCACGAGCGCCCGCGGCAGCCATTCTTCGGTCGCGTGCTTGATTAAGGAGAGATTCTCGACGTTGTTCTGGTTGCGAAGAAACTCATCCGTCAACTGCGCCGCCTTCTCAACTGCTAATGCGGCGCCGATGTGACTCCGCGCGTATCGGGGGCTACCGTGACCGTCAGCGACCGTGAGCACCACCGATGAGCCGCAGCCTACCGCGGGCAGCCAGTAGATCGCGTCCTGGTTAGGCAGCCCGTTCCGTTCATGCGAGGCGCCGCGAACACTCTGTCCCACAACTTGCCACTGGATCGACATCCCTGATCACGATTACCACACGTCGTCTGCTGCGCCTGTTCCCATGTCGGGAATTACTGGAATCGGAACGTTGAGTCCGGGCGACGAATCCGCGCTCTGGCTCGCCGGCGATGAGGCCGACTTGAGCACGGCAGTCGAGACCCAGCGAATGTATTTGGTCAATGCTTCGGGGTTGTTGGCCTGGAGAGGTCTGAGCTCGGGGTTGCCGATGAACTTCTTGAGCACCTCCTGATCGGCGTCTTCGCCAATCGCGATCGCAATGCGCACGGCTTTGCGTCCCCATGGTTCGTTCATCAACGCTTGCAGGCCGGAAGTGAAATCATCTGTCGGTTGGCCGTCGGAGATGAGCACCAGCACCGGCGGTAACGCGCGATCGGTCATGGGTGGGATTTTGAGTTGATCGGCGACGAGTGTCAGTGCACGGCCCATCGACGTGACGCCGCCGGCGTTCAGATCATCCCACTTGAAATCGGCGATGTCGGTAGGTTGCGACACGTGCCACTGCGCGCCGTCTGAAAACCTCACCGCGCGCACCAGCACCTGCGCGTTTGGATTCTCGTCGGCGACGTCCTGCATGTTGGGAATCGCTTCTTTGATTGCCGTATTCAACGACTGAATCTTGCCGTCGATCGCCATCGATCCGGAACAGTCGGCAATCCAGATGAAGTGCAGCGGGCGAGTCGCCAATTCACCGCCAGGTCGCATGGTCATTTCCGCATCGTCTCCTTAATCTGGGTCGAATCCCTGCGCCTTATGCAGGTGATTCTACGACGACTTCGCCTTCATCCCTTGTCTTTTTTACGCGTGTGCTCGCCTTTAATGATCTGCTGGTACGAGTAGAAGCGATCCATCGGCAGGCCGCCCTGTTCAGCGTCGTCGGCGCTGGGCTGGTAGTGGCCGGAGCCGTTGGACCACCACTCGAGCCGGCCGTTGTTGAAGAAGACCTCACCCGCGTAGAGCACGTGTTTACCTTCGGCGATCGAAGGATGGCGATAGCGATTGTGCAAAAGCATCTCGCCTTCGCGCGTACGCACGAAGTTGTACTGCTGATTGGGCACGTTGACGCTGTGACTGCCCTGACGGTGCAAGCGGTATTGATCGGCAAAATTGTTTAGCCGAAAGACATTGCCTGGATTGATTGATTCCACTGCGCCCGGATGCAGATTGGGAAAATACTTTGTCGCTTGAACGACTGAGTTCTGGATCGCTTGTGCAGGGCGCGCTGGTTTTACGTTTGGTCCAACCGGTTTTGGTTGGGCCACCGCGCAATGCGTTTTCCGTTGCAAGACCTTTGGCACCGGTTGCGGTCGAAAAGGCGCAGGTGAGGGAAGCGCTTTACGTACTTCGGGCTTTTTCGGCTGCGGCGCGAATGAAACAGGTTTACGTTGAGACGGCGGCATCAAATGGAATCCTTCAGACGTTTAGAGCGCGCATTCAGTTTGTTATCTCAGTTTCCTCTCCATCAACGGACTTCCGCGTTCGGTTCGACCGACGCTTTTGAAACCCTGACGCCGGTACATGTCCACCAGCGCCTGCGGCGAGATCCCGTTGTCTGACGGCCGGGCTTCGAGCCGCGCCATTTTAAAACCCTGACGGCGCGCGGTTGCGACCGCTGCGTCGATCAGTTGTGCCGCGACGCCGCGACGACGATGCTGCTGATCGACTTGAAGATTGGAGATGTAAGCCCTTCCGGAGCCTGCTGCGCTGATCTCCACCGATCCCGCGACCTGACGTGTGCCGTGCAACATCGCCCGGATTTGTTGACTGCCGCCTACGTTAATCGGCGGTTGGACCGCATAAGATGGCGACTTCGGCGGTTGTGGACCACGCGGGGTGTTAGCCGCCGGTGCAGCGCGCCGATTTACCACCTGGTTTTGCCCTGCCGGTGGACCAGGCAGGCGTGGGGTCGGGAATCTTGTAGTTGGTTTCATAACTGCTCCAACAAAAGCGTTAGTCCTTTTTACGACCCTCGTTCTTCACGCGCGGCATGACCGTCATCGCCGCTCTTGCTCCCATGCGATCTGCTTCAGCCTCGAGTGCGTGGTCCTGGACCACGGTGACGCCGCCGCCGAACGGATTCCTTACTCGTCCCTGTTGCTGTTGCACCACGTGCCACAGCTCGTGACCGAGTAACTTTTGTCCTTGAATGGTGTGCGGGTTGTACTGACCGGGAGCGAAATGAATATTCGTGCCCCAGGTGTACGCGATTGCACCCAAAGAGGAGACTTCGTGGCCGATGTGTACGCGAACGTTCGAGAAGTCGGCGCCGAACGCAGTCTCCATTTTTGAGCGCACGTCTGAAGGTAGTGGCAGGCCGCCCGCTTTCGGGCGCAACGGAACCTGAAACGCTTCGACACCATTCGCCGACTTGCGTTGTATGGTCTTGCCCGAAGGATGAATGCCGGC
>JAICGQ010000031.1 GCA_025923035.1 Pyrinomonadaceae bacterium
CCCGGATGAAACCGTTCGAAACAACGCAACGAGAGCTCTCGGTGTTCTCGCAGAATCCAACGCGAGCTTGGCCGCGCGAATACCGGCCGGCGGATTTATCACCATGCTCAGTTCGGGCTCGTGGACTGACCGCAACAAAGCTGGATGGGTGCTCAACGCGTTAACAAAAAGTAGGGATCCGAAATTATTGGCGCGGTTGCGATCTGAAGCGTGGGCAGCACTCATCGAGATGGCTCGTTGGCGGAATGCCGGACATGCGTATAACGCTCGAATTCTGCTCGCGCGGATTGAAGGAATTGAAGAACAACGGGCTGAGCAATTGGCTAACGCCGACAACGCGGATGAACTCATCAACGCGTTACGAACTCGGCCTAAGCTCTAATCACGCTCTCGCTCAAGGAACAATACGTCATCGTTACAAAGGACTCTGATTTTGTGAGTCGTTTTTGCTGAAGCGCGAACGCTGGAAGTTGTTGCTGAGCTGAATCGAACAAGTATGATTTACCACTTGTAATTGCTCTGTCTGTCCGCGCAAGCGGACCGAAAACCCGCCCCACTCCAAAAACTGTTGACTTCCAACCAGTCTTGACATAATTTCCGCACTCTAAACCGTAGCTTTCTCACGATCATTACAACGCACCACCGAACCTGACGCTGAAAACCTGTGCCCCAGAACCACTTTCCAGGTAACCACAATGGCAACTAGAAACAGCACCGCCGCAGGCCGGCGAAACGCGAATACACGCGCGGCAACAACCACACGGGCATCAAAAACCACACGCGCCAAATCCCCGCGCACCGCACGAAGACAAACCAGCCTGCTCTCGGACGCGATCGACATCCCAACGCCCGACACACGCCCGCTGAAGTGCTACGCATTCGATCCAAGCCACGGAAAGTTCTTCGGCAACGAGATGACGCTCGGGGTCAAATACGAAAAACTCATCCCCGGACCCATCGGCGAACGAGTCGCAGTCATCGATTACGACGGCGAAAACAAGCGCTTCTACAAACCCGTTGATCTCGACGATCCGAGTCTGCTGATCTCCTCCGGATTGAATCCCACCGAATCGGATCCGCGCTTTCACCAACAGATGGTCTATGCAGTAGCGAGTGAGACGATCCAAAACTTCGAGGCCGCTCTCGGAAGACGTATTCGCTGGCGCCGCCAGGAACGAGTGCCGAACAAGAAAGGCAAGCGACCGAAAGGACCACTGCCCGGCGACATCTATCGACTCAATCTCTATCCCCACGCAATGGTCTCTGCGAACGCAGCTTACTCACCTTCGTCAAAAGGAATTTTGTTCGGTTACTTTCGCGCCAGCACAGTCGATCCCGGACGCAATCTGCCGGGCCAGACAGTCTTTACGTGTCTCTCACACGACATCATCGTCCATGAGGTCACGCACGCGATCCTCGACGGCATTCGCACTCACTTCTCGGAACGCACCAGCCCGGACGTGGCAGCGTTTCACGAAGCGTTCGCCGATATCGCCGCGTTGTTTCGTCACTTCTCACATAAGGAAGCTCTACTCGACACGATCCAAAAAACAGGCGGGCAGCTTTACCAGTATCACCTCGAGCCCGAAGCGCTCTCTCCCGGCAACGCGGCATTTCAGGCGCAAAAGCCACAAGACAATCCCTTGATCGGTTTGGCCCAACAATTCGGAGAAGCACGGGGAACCGGCAGAGCACTACGCCAGGCGTTAACTGAACTACCCGATCCAGCGAAGCTGAAGGATCCGAGTCTCGAACCGCACGAACGCGGCGGTATTCTCGTCGCGGCAGTGTTCGACGCTTACTTCACCGTCTACCTGCGAATGACGGCTGACTTATTTCGTCTGTTTCGCGCTGCCGGCGGCAATGTTGAGTCGCGCGAGATCTCTGGTCCAATGGCCAACCAGCTCGCTAAGGCCGCCAGCAAAGCAGCAAGCATACTTTTCAAGATCTGCGCCCGCGCAATCGACTACTGTCCACCGATCGACATCAACTTCGGCGACTACCTGCGCGCCCTAATCACGGCCGATCGCGATAATCATCCGGCCGATCCTTTGGGAATACGCGACGCATTGATGCAAGCGTTTCGCTTGCGCGGCATCCTGCCGGACAACGCGCAATATTTCTCGGAGGAATCGCTGTGCTGGTCGCCTGTGCCCTCGGGAGTATTTGACGATTTCAAGAAGTTGATCTTTGGAGATCCAAATGGCCTGACGAGGAAAGAAAAAGATCATAATGGCGAACTACTACGTAGGTACGCCATGGCCAACGCTAAGAGCCTGGGCTTTAGCCGGAAGACGCCTATTTCTGTTCCCTCGTTCCATCCTGCTTTTCGCCTCGCACCTGACGGCAGCATGCGTATCGACATGGTTGTGGAAATGGTCCAGACAGCGGACGTTTATTACGACGACGACAAGCCGGAGCTGGGAACATTCCCGATGCGCTGCGGGTCCACCCTGTTGATCACGAAGCCGCCACTCAAAAGTGGCGAATACGGCGATGGGCAACTTCGATACCTGATTCGTAAGCGTCTTGATGGTCCAAACGGCGAGCGACGTAAGCGCCGGCAAAGGAACTTCCATCTGCAAGAGGGAATGCTGGAAGGTAACGATCCAAAACGCTTCGAGATCGACTTCAACATGCTGCATTCGGGGTTCTGAAGATGACTACACGAAACGCAACAGCTACTGCCAGGCGAACGGCGAAAAAATCAACCAAAGCTGCGGGCGCGAAACCATCAGGCCGGCCGAGAAAAGCGAGCGGTCTCAAAGTCCGCATGTATCGCGTCGGGTTTGGCGACTTCTTTCTGGTGACTGTCCCGACGTCCACCGGCGACAAGTTCATCCTGATCGATTGTGGAGTGTTCAAAGGAAAATCGGGGACAGGGGACATCGGCTCGATCGTCGAGGCCGTTGAAGACATGCGTAGAACCACAGGTGGCAAGCTGGCACTCGTCATCATGACGCATCGTCACGCCGATCACATCGCCGGCTTCGCCAAGGCCAAACACATTTTCGAGCAATTCGAACCCACGATGGTGTGGATGCCTTACTGGGAGAAATTTAACGACAAAGCCAAGGCGAAGAAGAAAGCTGCTGCCGCCCAAAAACTCAATTTAGACGGCACTTACGAAGATGAAAACGAAGCGCATCTACTGCTGCTCAGTATTCAGGAACTGGCTACAAATCTCGCTCTGCAATTCCGTGGCAGAGACGACGATGAAGCCAAAGAGGCGCTCGCACAACTCGGAAACGCAACCGGCATTGAGGATTTCAACGCCGTCGCTAAAGGCAAGAAGAAGGGTGGTGGCAGCAATGCTGTGGCGCTCGACGTCCTGAAAAACCATCTTGGGAAGAAGGGCAAGAACGTTCGCTATTACGCAGCGGGCGATAAACCTAAACTCCCGCAGGAGCTGGAAGGCCTGAAAGCGACCATTCTTGGACCACCACCAAAGAAGGCGCGGGCCTTCTTGTCTCTGATGGATCTCAAGAAGGGCGTTGGTCAGTATCTGGATACGATGACTGACACTCGCAGGGGACCCAAAGTAATTGAGCCATTTCCCAAAGAGTGGAAAGCAACCAAGAGGGATTACCGCGAGCGCGACTTGAGGGACGAACTCATCGATTACAAGCAACTCGCTTCTGACGTCGACAACGCACAGCCCGACATGCTGGCCGCAGCAGCCGCCAAGATCGAGAACTTTCTCAACAATCAGAGTCTGGTTGTGTTGTTTGAGTTCGACGGCAAGAAACTGCTGTTTGCCGGCGATGCACAGGGCGGTAACTGGGAGTATTGGCTCTTCAAATCTGACATGCCTGTGAAGGATCCGACTAAAGCCGGCGACCTCATCCAAAAAAGTAAAGAACTTCTCGAGACGATCGACTTCTACAAGGTGGGCCATCACGGCAGCACGAATGCCACGCCAATACAAGCTATCGAGGCAGCGATCGCGCGACCGAAATCCGGCAACGGCTTTGTCTCCATGTGCTCTACTGAAGACGAGGTGTACGGCAGTCGTGACAAAGACAGCGAAGTGCCGCGCATTCCTTTAATGAAGGTGTTACAGGACGGATCTTGTTTGCTTCGTAGTGACGCGATTCAGATTGAATTCACAGATGCAGCTACGAATGAGACGAGAATAGTGGAAGCCAGGCGTGGAGTGAAGTTACCAAAACCTAAGACCGGAAAGGTACGCAAAGCGAAGCTGTATCTCGAATACTCATTCTAGCGGCGGCCGGCGGGTCTTCTTGATTTGATCGACTGACTTCTGCAAAGCAGGTTTCAAGCTGCCGTCCAACTCCAGCGCTTTATCTAGCTCGTTTTGGGCGTCAGCATCCTGTCTGCGCAGCAACTTGATCATTCCGCGATTTGCGTGGGCCCTGGCGTGTCGGGGATCTAACTCGATCACTTTGGCAAAGTCGGCCAATGCTCCATCCAAATCTCCCTTCGCGCCGCGCAAGACACCGCGTTCGTACCACGCATCGACGTCTGACGGCAGAATTTCCAACGCCTTGTTCAAGTCGACGATCGCGCCGTCGAGATCGCCTTTAGATTTCCGAGCGAACGCGCGATTGTAGAATCCGAGAAAGCCGCGGGGATTGAGTTCGATGCCCATTGAATAGTCGGCCATCGCACCGTCAGCGTCACCTTGACGCATGCGCGCGAATCCACGACCGACAAAAGCGCGAGCGTTTCCCGGGTTGAGTTCGATAGCGCGACTGAAATCGCGTATCGCGCCGTCGAAATCAGCTTTGTCGTCTTTCGCGATGCCGCGATTAAAAAACGCATCAGCGTAGTTCGCATTCAACTCGATCGCTTTGTTGTAATCGACGATCGCTGCATCCGGATCGCCTTTGTCCTTGAGCGTCGCGCCGCGGTTCAGGTAAGCCTCGGCCATTGGCTTCAACTCGATTGAGCGCGTGAAGTCGTTGATTGCGCCGTCATAATCGCGCTGCCGTTTTCGCACGAGGCCGCGACTGAAGTAAGCAGCGCCGTAGTTCCGATCGAGTTCGATCGCTCGTTGGAAATGGGCGAGCGCGGCGTCCAGATTTCCGGCTTCCAACTCATTCGTGCCGCGCGTGACGTGGTCGATTGCCAGACGTTTATTGACCTGTGAGTGCACGACAGCCGGCGTGACCAACAGGCCGATCAGAAGTACGAACAGCATTGCGCCGCCACGTTGCATTGAGTTCCTGGCGAGTTCCCGTAGAGTTGCGGAGAGTTTAATAAAAAATGCTAAAATCTCACCACTGATGACGAGCGTGGAGCCATTGTCGGAGGAGCAGGAAGTCTTCCTCAAACACATTCAGAAGAAGGGGCTCAAGCGCACCTCCCAGCGTGACCTGATTCTGGATGTTTTTCTACGTACCGAGGAACATCTCTCAAACGAAGACCTGTACCGGCTCGTGCAAAAAGAGGATCCGGGCGTCGGGCAAACCACCGTCTATCGCACGCTGAAGCTCCTCACCGAAGCAGGACTCGCCCGCGAAGTCCGGTTCGGCGACGGACGCACCCATTACGAACACAACTACAAACACCAGCATCACGATCACATGATCTGTTCCGAGTGCGGCAAGATCATCGAGTTTTACTCGGCTGAGCTCGAAGCGATTCAGGACGCGATGGCCGCCAAGCACCGGTTTCAGATCACGCAACATCTGCTCAGAATCATCGGTGTCTGCGTCGACTGCCGGCGCGCGATGAAGCAGAGCGCACAGTCGCAGGCGTCCTGACGCAACTTCAATAACAACCCGAAACAACTCCCTTTGCCTTTGCCTCAACTAAAGGTGTAACTTCACCAGCAGTCAGCATTGTCAGCATGGGGGGACTGAGATGAGTGTTTCGATAACCTTTGAACCTTCGGGACTGAGCGGAGTCGTTGCGGAGGGAACTTATCTCATCGACGCCGCACGCCGCATGGGCGTTTCGTTGGGAGAGGGCTGCACGATCGGAAAAGGCGATTGCCCAGCGTGTCTCGTGTCGATCAAGTCGGGCGCAACTCTGCTTTCCGAACCAAGCGCCGCCGAGTTAAAGGCGCTTAGCGTCGAAGACCTCGCCGAATCGCATCGTCTTGCCTGCCAGGTGAAACTTCAGTTTCCCGGTGAAGTGGTCGTGATGGCGAGCGCGCGCAAAGCGAGCAGCGGAACGCCACGCGACACCGCTGCTGAATTAAGAAGAGACTTCGGTTCGCTGCCACTCCGGGAAAAGCTCGCGACGCTGGTGCAGCTCGAAGCAATCACGATGTCGGAAGCTTTCGACTCGGCGATCGAGAAACCTCTTGCGTTCGGCGCTAAGACGATGGACGCGATCCTGAACAAAACGCGCGCAAAGAAAAAAGTAGTCGACGCTAAATGACCCACGGCACGTCCCGCGATCGTTCCCGGCACAGACGTATTCTCACTCGTGCGTGCAGTGTACTTCTGCTCGTGTTTGTGCCGTTGCTGTTCGCCGCTTGTCCGAAGAACCAAAAACCGCCGCGACAGCCACGCGTCGGTGTTTCGTCAGACGCAACGCCACCAAAACCGCTGCCGCCGATCCCCACGGGCTTCAACGGCGAACGCGCGATGGACCATGCGCGCAAGCAGATCGAATTCGGACCACGGCCGCCCGGCAGTCCGGAGCTCGAAAAGACGCGCCGGTACATCGTGGACCAGTTGAACTCCTACGGTCTGAAAGTCACAGTCGATGAGTTCACCGCGAAAACGCCGCACGGCGACAAGAAGATGGCGAACATCACCGCCGAACTTTCAGGGGAAACCAAGACGACCATTCTGGTCGGCAGTCACTACGACACGAAGTTCTACAAAGACATGCAGTTTGTCGGCGCCAACGATCCGGCAGCATCGGTCGGAACGCTGATCGAAATCGGACGCGTCCTCGGCAGTTTGCGCGACAAACCGAAGGTCACGGTAAAGCTCGTCTTCTTCGACGGAGAAGAGGCGTTTTGTGAGAACTGGTCGGATTGCGGTAATCCGGATAACCCTGACAATACGTACGGCAGCCGCCATTACGTGGCGCAATTGAAAGCCAAAAAAGAGATTGAAGACACTTACGCGCTGATCCTGCTCGACATGATCGGTTACAAGAAACTCGAGCTCGGCCGCGACTCGGCCAGCAGTCGCTGGTTACAGGACCTCATTTGGGAAACGGGGCGTGAACTGGGCCATGGGAAGGTTTTTGTCGATCGTGAAGAGGGAATCGGAGGCGACGATCACGAACCGTTTTTGCGCGCCGGGATCGATGCTGTCGATATCATTCAACTCAACAGTTATCCTCACTGGCACAAAGCTGACGATACAATCGACAAGATTTCGGCGCAGAGCATGAAAATCGTAGGCGACACGGTGTTGGCGAGTCTGCTGAAACTCCAGGATCGGATAACGAAAGATACAGATGAAAAGAATCGCAGTAATCCCCGGTGACGGAATCGGTCCGGAGGTCACACGCGAGGCCGTTCGCGTCATCGGGCATTTGCAGGAGACAAGAGGGCTCGAAGTCGAGTTAGTCGATTTCGATTGGGGCGCCGAGAAGTTTCTGCGCGACGGCGTGACGCTGCCCGACGGTGCGCTTGAGATGCTGTCGGCGGAGTTTCACGCGATCCTCGGAGGCGCGTTTGGCGATCCGCGCATTCCGACAAACAAACACGCCGAAGACATTCTGCTCGGCATGCGTCGCGGACTCGATCTCTATATCAACCTTCGTCCCGTGCGTCTGCTTCACGAACGACTCACGCCGCTCACAAACCGAAAGACTAACGAGATCGATTTCGTCGTCTTTCGTGAGAATACAGAAGGCGCGTACTGCGCGGCCGGAGGATTCTTAAAACACGGCACTGCCGACGAGATCGCGTTACAGGACGAGATCAACACGCGACGCGGAGTCGAGCGGATCATCGTCGCCGCTTTTGAGTATGCGCGCGCAAACAGCCGAACGAAGGTTACGATGGCTGACAAGTCAAACGTGCAGCGCTTCGGCGGCGATCTGTGGCAACGTGTTTTCAAAGAGGTGGCGGCGGGTTATCCGGAGATCGCCGCGAATCATCAGTACGTCGACGCGATGGCGATGCACATGGTGCTCGATCCGTCGCAGTACCAGGTGATCGTCACGAATAATTTGTTTGGAGACATTCTCACGGACGTCGGCGCCGCGATTCAGGGCGGGCTCGGACTCGCGGCTTCCGGAAACATTCATCCCGGAAAGGTGTCGCTGTTCGAGCCGGTGCACGGCAGCGCGCCGCCCCTGGCGGGGAAGGGAGTCGCCAATCCGATTGGATCTATTCTGACATTGGCGATGATGCTAGAATACCTGGGTTTCCAAAAGCTGAGTGACGAAGTTGAACAAGCAGTGCGAACCGCGGTCTCGGAAAACGAGACGACGCGAGATCTCGGCGGGGAACTTTCTACAGAACAAGCAGGCGCGGCGATCGTTGCGCGCCTCGGTAAACATTAGGGAAGAAATAACCGGCTACCTCACGAGCCACGAGCAATAGAAGTGGAGGCGTTATGACCAGTGCGGGAAAACTCACGACGAAGGCGATCGCGGTGATTGTGATAGTGGCGATGCTGGGTGCGGTGGGGCTTTCGCCGGTCATAATGGTGTTCTTCTTCGGCGTGATCCTGGTGATCTGGATCGTCGCGCGCCATACGCAGACTCGTGAGGTCGAACGGATTTTTGATTTCTACGTCGCGGCTGATGCGATCCTGCGCGAAGAGGAACGACGCTGGTACGGATTCGAGATCGCCGAAGTGATCGAACAGGGCGAGTGCCTGCTGGAAACGATGCCCGACGCGCCGCCTTTGAATTACTACGTTCTCGGCGCGCTCTATAACCGGTTGGGCAATCACCAGGCGACAGTCGAATACTTGTCGCGCTTAGTGGAAGACGAACGTAACGACGAAGCGCATCGCACCGTTCCTTCACCGCAACTGCGTCGCTACGTGACGATGTTGCGCCAGATCGAATATCACCCGTCAACCGCGCCGCAAACTCTCGCCGCCGTCAGAAGTCTCGAACGAGCGCGTCTGAAAACTGCCGGCAGACTGTTGCTGGAGAGCCGCAGCATGATGGAAAGCGAAGCGAAGTTGACGTCGGGAATCGAACCGGCCGAAGTGCGCGAGGCGCCGCAGCACACCGAGATGAGGTTTACGGCATCGACGCCCTTGAGTGCGATCTCGCCGCCGCCGCCGATTTCGACCGTGCTGCACGACGTTTATCCCGAAGAAACTACGGCCGGCAACTGATGCCGCACGCGCGAGTCTCGCTTGTTTGAAACTCTGACAGCCGAAATCATCGCGATCGGGTCCGAACTCCTCGCACCCGATCGCACCGACACCAACAGTCTCTGGCTCACCGAAAAACTCAATCGCCTCGGCATCGAAGTCAAGCTCAAGACCATCGTCGGCGACGACGATGCACGTCTCGAAGAAACCATCAAAGACGCGGTGCGGAGATCGAAAGTGGTCATCACGACCGGCGGGCTTGGTCCAACTGAAGACGACATCACACGCAAGATCACTGCACGCGCGCTCGGTCGACGGCTGTTGCTCGATGAAGACGTGCTCGCCGAGATTCGCCAGCGCTTTCAGAGTTTTGGGGTGACGATGCCGGAGCGAAATTCGCGACAGGCGATGGTCATCGAGGATGCAGTCGTGTTGCCGAATCCGAATGGTACGGCGCCGGGGATGTTCATCGATCATCAGGGGACTGCGATCGTGTTGTTGCCGGGACCGCCGCGCGAGATGCGTCCGATGTTCGAAAACCACGTCAGTGAACGGCTCGTGGGACGTGCGGGAAGTTTGCGTGTGGTCCGTCGGATGATGCGGGTTGTGGGAATGGGAGAGTCGGCGGTTGATGAGAAGATCGCGCCGGTTTACACCCAGTATGACAATCCGGTCACGACGATTTTGTTCAATCAGAGCGAGATTGAGATCCATCTGACGGCGCGCGGTCGCACGGAGAAGGAAGCAACCGATCTGCTCGATCGTTTGTCGGGGCAGATCGAGGAGCGTTTGGGGATCGCGATCTTTTCGTTTGCGGGTGAGACGATGGAAGAGGTCGTCGGGTTGAAGTTGTCGGTTGGTGGTTACACGTTGGCGGTGGCGGAGAGTTGTACGGGGGGACTGCTTGCGCAGCGTTTGACGGACGTTCCGGGATCGTCGAAGTACTTCATCGAAGGTGTGATCGCATATGCGAACGACGCGAAGATCCGGACGCTGGGTGTCGAACCGATGCTGCTGATGGAGCACGGTGCGGTGAGTGCGCCGGTGGCGGAGGCGATGGCGGAAGGCATTCGCAAACGCGCCGAAACTGATTTTGGATTGTCGATCACGGGGATCGCCGGACCTGATGGCGGCACTGATGAGAAGCCTGTGGGCACAGTCTTCATCGCCTTGTCGGACGAAGTGCAAACAAAACATCGCCAACTCCACCTGCCCGGCGATCGACACCTGATCCGCTGGCGCGCCTCGCAAGCGGCGTTGGATTTGTTACGCCGGCGCTTGAGTTGAACGCTCGAGTTGGCTCCCGCGCACCGGCTTTGCCGTCTGACGTGCGGCGATGGCTATGCCCTCGCCGATAGTAGGCTTTTATCTTTGGGCTACGCCCTCTGTTTCCGCCAGTTTTCCGCGAGGATGGCCCATCGTTCATGGTCTCGCCAGCGGCCGCCGATTTTCAGGTAACGTCGCGAGTAACCTTCCTTCGTAAAACCTGCACGTTTTACCAACGCGATTGAGGCAGCATTTTCCGGTTGAATGTTTGCTTCCACTCGATGCAATTTCAGAATGGTGAAGGCGTGGCGAAGCATGAGTTGAATGGCTTCGGTCATGTAACCCTGGCCCGAAAACTCCTCGCCGATCTGGTAACCGAGATACGCACTCTGAAACCCGCCGTAAAAGATCTGGCTCAACGCAATGGATCCCATCACCGCGCCGTCTGCTGTGCGACAGATCAGGAAACAGGCGCCGTCCGGTTTTGAGCTTCTACTCATAAACGCTTCGAACTGCTTCGCAGTCGTTGGTGGCGATGCACGCCCGCGATTGAATCTGGCGCTGCGACGGTTGAGCGCAAGGAAGGGTGCGCAATCGCTTTTCACCGGCAGACGCAGCACAACGCGCTTGCCTTTAATAATTGTTTTGAGTTTAAGTTTGTCCACAGGAGCGATCTCAGTTGCGATTAATATTGGTGGTCATTATTGCATACCTGATCGGGTCGATTCCGTTTGGGTACCTGATCGTGCGTGCAAGAGGCGGCGGCGACGTACGCGAAATCGGCTCGGGCGGCACTGGCGCAACAAACGTTTCGCGACGCGCAGGTAAAGGCGCCGGTATTTTCACGCTGGTTCTCGACGCTCTGAAAGGCGCGCTGGCCGTCATCATGGTGAAATCGATATCGATCCCTGCCAACAACGATTGGTTGATCGCCGCGGCCGCAGTTGTGGTGCTTGTCGGTCACATTTTTCCGATTTGGCTCGCGTTTCGCGGCGGAAAAGGTGTGGCTACAGGCGCCGGTGTGTTTCTGGCGTTAGCGCCGCCGGCAGTTTTATGTGCGGCGGTGATCTTCGTTGCGGTTGTTTGGTGGAGAAAAATGATCTCGTTAGGATCGATCGCCGGAGCAGTTACGATCCCTGTGTATGTCGGAGTCGCTCAATATTCAACACCGCTGTTTACAGCGTCATTCGTGGGCGCATTGTTGATTGTTTTTGCGCACCGCGGAAACATCGCGAGAATTTGGCATGGCACTGAGTCGCGGATCTCGGATCTGAAAAGATGACTAAGAGAATCGGCATCATCGGAGCAGGAAGTTGGGGCACTGCGCTGGCGATTATCGCGGCGCGCGCCGGTCATGAAGTGGCGTTGTGGTCGCGCGACGCGGAGGTCGTAGAGTCGATCAACGAGCAACGCATCAACTCGCGTTATCTGACGACTGCATCGATTCCTGATCGCGTGACAGCAACGAACGACATCAGCGCTGCTTTGGACCACGCTTCGCTGGTCCTGCTCGCCGCTCCATCACACGCAGCACGAGCATTAATGACCACGATGTCGCCGGCGCTGGATGAATCGGCCGTGATCGTCAGCGTATCGAAAGGTATCGAGATCGAAACCGGTAAGCGCATTTCCGAGATCGTAAAAGAGGTAGCCGGAAGCTCACGAGCTTTTGTTTGTCTTTCTGGTCCATCGTTCGCGAAGGAGGTTGTGGCAGGCCAGCCAACCGCCGTCGTCGCGGCGAGTAAAGACGCCATCGCTGCCAGAACCGTTCAGGCCGATCTGAGTTTTGAGAATCTCCGAATCTATACGAACGCCGACGTCGTCGGAACCGAACTCGGCGGCTCAGTGAAGAACGTAATGGCCATCGCCGCGGGCATGTGCACCGGATCAGGACTCGGATCAAACAGCATTGCAGCGCTCATCACCCGCGGACTCGCGGAGATCACGCGGCTCGCACGCCGCGAAGGTGCACAGATGGAAACGCTGATGGGACTCGCCGGCCTCGGCGATCTCGTTTTGACCTGCACCGGAAGTCTGTCGCGCAATCGATATGTCGGCGAGCAACTCGGAAAGGGCATTCCGCTCGACGAGATTTCCGCAGGCATGAACGAAGTCGCGGAAGGGATCAAGACGACGTTGGCCGTGAAACAATTGGCCGATCGCGCTGGACTCGAAATGCCAATCACCAATGAAGTGAAAGCCGTGCTGTACGATGGCAAATCCGTAAGTGACGCTGTCGCCGAACTGATGAGCCGTCCCTTGCGCGAGGAAGTTTAGACAACTTCAACTACATCACCGGCGCGCACCTCACCGGCCGTCACGACACTCGCATACACACCAAAATTCTGCTGCGCTTCTTTCACGATCGATCGCAGTATGCTCGGATCCTTCGGCAAGTTCTTCTGCGCCTGCATCGTCATCCCACAGCGCACAGTCGGAATCTCACACCGTATTTCAACGTGCCCAATTCGCACCTTCCGCCCGGCCCATCCGCTTTCAATTAAACCTTTGATCTGCGGTCCAGTTTCGATGAGGAAGTTTGGCCGGAACCTTCGCACGTCCCACGTCGCCGCCGGATTACTCTGCTTCATCGCTTCAAGCGACGACGTCGTCAACACATGAATCGGAAACGCGTCGAAAAACGTGCCGAGCGGTGAACTGAACTCGAGTATCTCCGGCGGCAACGTCGAAATATCGGGAATCGGTTCGCCTGGTTCGCGACTGAACGCGTCGCGCAGATCTTCATGCGCCTTGCCAAAGCTGGTGAGCGTCGGAATCGCAGCACGGAACGCCCGGAACCGCGCGAGCTTTCCAAACGCACGCGCCAGTTTTGATTTGCGACGATAGAAATCGAGATCAGTCGACGGTTGCCGCGGCCACAGCGAAACCGATCTGCCGAGCATCTGCGAAAGCCGCGCATTCACGTCAGGCAAATCACTCGTCAACTCGTCGCCATCCGGAAAGCGCATCACGACATGAGGAATCGCGCCGTTATCCGGCGACTCGCGATAACGCGCCTCACACTGCATCAGCAACGGGATGTGTTTGCCGTTCGTAATCTCGCCGGTTGTCTCGTCGCGTATCGCCCAACCGCGATCCGCGGGAATGCCGAGCGTACCGACACTGCACGACTCGAGTTGCTCTCCGGCCATCGATTTCACCGCGTAGCGCCAAATTTGTTTGACGGTTCCGATTTGCATTTCTTATATTCGCACCCGCTAGCCAGCGTCCACTCAGTGTCAAAAGTAAAGGAGCCTACCCAAATGTTCAAGACGTTGTGCGCGTCTCGTAAGAGTGTACTTCTCTGCGTGCTCGCTCTTTCCGCGATTTCCGCGTACGCACAAACCCAAACACCTTCGGAAGCTGAGTTGCTCAGGGCGTTTCAGTATCGCAGCATCGGTCCGTATCGCGGCGGACGATCGGCTGCGGTCGCCGGTGTGCCGGGGCAACCGTTTGTCTATTACTACGGCGCGACCGGAGGCGGCGTTTGGAAAACTACTGACGGCGGCATCAACTGGGAGTCCGTCAGCGATGGCTCCGTGTTCGGCACCGGATCGGTCGGCGCGATCGCCGTCGCCGATTCCGATCCGAATGTGATTTACGTTGGCATGGGCGAGTCGCCGATTCGCGGCAACACTTCGCACGGCGATGGAGTTTACAAATCAACTGACGCGGGCAAGACGTGGAAACGCGTCGGTCTCGAAGACACGCGACAGATTCCGCGCATCCGCATCCATCCGAAGAACCCCGATATCGTTTACGTCGCGGCACTGGGCCACGTGTTTGGACCAAACGAGCAGCGCGGCGTTTTTCGGTCGAAGGATGGCGGGAAGACGTGGGACAAAGTTTTCTCGCGCGGCAACAAAGCCGGGGCGATCGATCTGATTCTCGATCCGTCGAATCCGAACACGATCTACGCAGGCTTCTGGGAAGTTTATCGAAAGCCGTGGACGTTGGAGAGTGGTGGTCCGGGTGGCGGCATCTTCAAGTCGATTGACGGCGGCGACACATGGACTGAACTGACGCGCAATCCGGGTTTGCCGCGCGGCACAGTCGGCAAAGTTGGCATCACTGTTTCACCGGCGAATCCGGAACGAGTGTGGGCCATCGTCGAAGCCGAAGACGGCGGCGTGTTTCGTTCTGACAACGGGGGCCGCACCTGGATCAAGGTCAACGATGAACGTCGTCTGCGGCAGCGCGCCTGGTACTACACTCGCATCTATGCGGACACCAAAAACGCCGACATGGTTTACGTCCTGAACGTGCAGTTCTTCCGCTCGAACGATGGGGGACGAACGTACAGCACGATCGGTGTTCCGCACGCCGACAATCACGATCTATGGATCGCACCCGAGGATCCGAACCGAATGGTCCAAAGCAACGACGGCGGCGCCAATGTCACGTTCAACGGCGGCCGGAGTTGGACCGAACAGGACCAACCGACGGCGCAGTTTTATCGCGTCGCAATCGACAACGATTTTCCTTACAACATCTACGGCGCGCAGCAGGACAACTCGACCATCAGGATCGCGAGCCGCACGATGGGCAACAGCATCGACACCAGCGATTGGCACGACGTCGGTGGCGGTGAATCGGGCTGGATTGCGCCGTCGCCGAAAGATTCAAACATCGTTTTCGCCGGTTCGTATGGCGGATTGACGACGCGCTACGATCACCGCACGCGCCAGGAACGAAACGTCAGTCCATATCCGAACAACCCGATGGGATCGGGCGCCGATGCTTTGAAGTATCGTTTTCAGTGGAACTTCCCGATCGTCTTTTCGCCGCACGATCCGAACACGCTTTACGCTGCCGCAAACGTCCTCTTCAAAACGACCGACGAAGGCAGTAGCTGGCAGATTATCAGTCCGGACCTGACGCGCAACGACAAGTCGAAACAAGGCGCTTCCGGTGGTCCAATCACCAAGGACAATACGAGCGTCGAGTACTACGCGACGATCTTCGCGCTGATGGAGTCGCCGCTGCAGGCGGGTACGATCTGGGCGGGGAGCGACGACGGCCTGGTCCACCTGACACGCGATGGCGGTAAGAACTGGTCTAACGTGACGCCGCAGGCGAGCATCATGCCGGAATGGATTCAGATCAATTCGCTCGAAGCGTCGCCGCACGATCCGGCGACCGCATACCTCGCGGGGACGATGTACAAGTGGGACGACAACAAACCTTATCTCTATCGCACCAGCGATTACGGCAAGACGTGGAAGAAGATCACGGATGGCATTCCCGATACCGCTTTCACGCGCGTCATTCGCGAAGATCCAAACAAGCGTGGTCTGCTTTACGCGGGCACTGAAACCGGGATGTACGTGTCGTTTGATAACGGCGAGCGCTGGCAGTCGTTGCAATTGAACCTGCCTGTGGTGCCGATCACCGATCTTGCGGTCCACAAGCGCGAGAAGGAGTTGGTGGTTGCGACGCAGGGAAGATCGTTCTGGATCCTTGACGATCTGCCGTTGCTGCATCAGATGGTTGACGCGGGTGGTTTCAGTTCTGTCTCGAAGACGCAACTCTTCACCCCGAAAGAGAGTTATCGCACACAGGGAGGCGGTGGGTTTCCGCTGCCGCCAACCGCGACCGTTGGTCGAAATCCGGCGAATGGAGTTGTGATCCACTATTCGTTGAAAGCGAAACCGACCACGGATCTTGAACTTGAATTTCTCGATACGGCAGGGAAATCGATTCAGAAGTTCACGGCGAAATTGCCGAAGCCTGGTGAGACTCCTGCGGCAACCGCAGGTCCGGGTGGTGGCGAAGGTGGTTTTGGACCACCAGCACCACCGCCGCCACCGACAAACGTCGGACTCAATCGCTTCGTTTGGGACACGCGCTATGCCGACGCCACTCGCTTTCCGAATTTGATTCTGTGGGCGGGCGAAATGCGTGGTCCGAAACTTCCGCCCGGGACCTACCAGGTGCGAATGAAGGTCGACGGTCAAACGCTGACACAAAACTTTACGATCAAACCGGATCCGCGTTTGAACACAACCGCGGCCGACTACGCGAAGCAAGCAGAACTCGGTCTAAAGATCCGCGACAAGCTAACCGAGACGCACAATGCGATCGTTCAGATTCGCGATACGCGACGGCAAGTGGAAGACTTGTTGAAACGCGTCGGTGGACAGCAGCAGTACAAGGCGGTGAACGACGCCGGCACAGCGCTGAACAAAAACCTGACCGCGATCGAGGAGACGCTCTATCAAACCAGGAACCAGAGCAACCAGGATCCGTTGAACTATCCGATCCGGCTGAATAACAAACTGGCTGCGCTGGCGGGTGTTGTTGGCAGTGCGGAAGCGGCGCCGACGGCGCAGTCGTACGCCGTTTACGATGAGCTCGTGACGCAGATCGACGTGCAGTTACAAAAGCTCGCGCAGGTAATGAAGACGGACGTCGCGGCATTCAATCAACTCGTCCGCGATCAAAATATTCCTGCGGTGGTGGTAAAGTAATTTAGTCGGCAGACTTGTTCGTAGAGGCTTCGCCGCCTGACGTCCGGCGGCGGAGCCGTTGCGTTCAAGGAAGTGTTTTCGAGTAAAGTAGGTTCGTGGATCAAAGACCAGTAACCACCAAACAACTAGCAAACTTAACGCAGGCGAAGTTAACCGGCGACGAAACGATTGTAGTCACGGACGTGAGTCACGATTCGCGTCGCGCAGGCGCGGGGACGCTGTTTGCCGCAGTGTCAGGCGCGGTGTTCGACGCGCATAAGTTCGTGCCGCAGGTGATGTCACAGGGCGCGGTCGGCGTGTTGTCCGAACGCGCCGCGCCGGAAGACTTCACCGGCGTGTGGCTGCAAGTCGATAACATTCGTCGAGCCATGGCGCTCGTGGCGGCTGAAGTTCAACGTCATCCATCGCGCGAACTCCAACTCGCCGGCATCACCGGCACCAACGGCAAAACCACTACCGCGTATCTCATCGCTTCGATTCCCGAAGCGGCAGGCGAACTCGTCGCGATGACGGGCACAGTCGAATACCGGCTCGGCAAAGAAAGATTCAAAGCCGATCGCACGACGCCGGAAGCGCCGGACATGCAGCGACTGCTGCGCCAGGCGGTAAGCATCGGCTGTCGCACGGCAGTGATGGAGTGTTCGTCGCAAGCGATGGATTTTCATCGCTGTGATGAACTCGAGTATGCCGTCGCCATCTTCACTAACCTCACGCGCGACCATCTCGATTATCACAAGACGATGGAGAACTACTGGTACGCCAAGCAGCGACTCTTCGACGGTCGCCTTGGCACGCGGCCGCGCAATTCCGTGATCAATATCGACGATCCGTACGGCGTCGAGCTCGCCTCAACGCTCGAACGCGATGGGCTCAACGTGATTCGTTACGCAGTCAATGCGCTGGCGGACGTGTCCGCGCACGACGCGGAGTTTTCGTTGACAGGTATGCGGTTTCGACTGAGAACTCCCGCAGGCGAGCGTGATTTCAGTTCGCCTCTAGTCGGTGCGCCGCACATTTACAACACCCTCGCCGCCGTTGCGAGCGGACTTGCTTTGGGTTACTCGCTCGACACGATCGCGACCGCGCTCGAGAGTTGCACCGGCGCGCCCGGACGTTTCGAACGCGTGGCCCACGACGGCGACTTTTCAGTCGTCGTTGACTACGCGCACAGCGACGACGCGCTGCTGAACGTGTTGCGCACGGCACGGCAGGTGGTCCAGGGAAAGATCATCACGGTGTTTGGTTGCGGCGGCGATCGCGATCGTTCGAAACGCGCGCCGATGGGCGAGGCAGCGGGCAGTTTGAGCGACGTCGTGATTCTCACTTCCGACAATCCGCGCACTGAGGATCCCGAGCAGATCCTGTGCGACGCGGAGGAGGGAATTCAGAAGACGGGCAAGCCGTATCGCAAGATCGCGGATCGCACGGAAGCAATCAACCAGGCGATCTCCGAAGCCCGCAGCGGCGACCTCGTTCTAATCGCGGGCAAGGGACACGAGGATTATCAGATCATCGGTCGCGAGGTGTTTCACTTCGACGACAAAGAAGTTGCCCGGACGGCGCTGGCTCAGAGAGGGTGATTGGTGTACATCCTGGCTTTGCTTTTCTTTTTCTTGTTCCAACTCTACGGAACGCCTGTCAAAATCGCGGATTTAAAAAACTCGGCGATTGACGAAAGCAGCGGACTTGCTGCTTCTCGATCCAATCCGGGTATCTACTGGACGCACAACGATTCCGGTGATGGACCACTGGTCTACGCCTTCGATGCAACCGGCGGATCGCGCGGCGTGTTTCGCCTGGCAGGTGCGCAGGCCCGCGATTGGGAAGACATGGCGATTGGCCCAGGACCGCAACGAGGCCAGTCGTATCTCTATCTCGGCGACGTCGGCGACAACGACAAAGCACGATCGGAAATCACGGTCTATCGTGTTCCCGAACCAAAGCTGACCGCCGCCGACAAGACCTCAACCAAAAGCAATCCGCGAACAACATCGCCGGCCGAAGCGATTCGTCTGCGGTACCCGGACGGCAAGTTCGACGCCGAGACGCTGCTGGTCCATCCCACCACGGGCAACCTCTACATCGTTACGAAAGTGATGCTTAAGAATGCCGTGGTTTACGAAGCGCCGGCGCCACTCGTCCCCGGCCCAACCATCACAATGAAGCGCATCGGTGAGATCAGAGTGCCGAGCATCGTCGGCGGCGCATTGACTGGCGGCAGCATCTCTCCCGACGGGCGTCGCCTCGCGCTTTGCGACTATCTTCAGGCTTACGAAGTAGTACTGCCTGCCTCGAGCAGGAACTTCAATGACGTGTGGAAACAGACGGTAACGGCGTTCAATGTCGGAAAGCGCCAACAAGGCGAATCGATCACCTACCGAAGTGACGGCAAGGCACTGTTGTTAACTAGCGAAGGTAAGAATCCACCACTGATTCAGGTCGAATTGCGTCGCGCCAAAAGCCAGTAAACCGGCAATCCGAGCAGTATCAACGCCAATCCGATACCCGACTGTCGCGGGTGGTTTGAGATCGTCTGAATGATCAGCCATGCCGAAACGACAAGAAAGATGATCGGGACGAAAGGATAACCCCAAACGCGATAGGTGCGTTCGGCGTCAGGCACGCGTTTGCGGAAGACGAAGACCGACGCCGCAACCAGCGCGTAGAACAGCGTGAGCGCGAAGATCGCGTAGTCAGTCAACGTATCAAACGAACCGGAAAGCGCCAGCACGCTGGCCCAGAAGGCGAGGACGATGAGCGATCTCACGGGCACGTGCGTGCGCGGCGAAACGTGCGCAAGGCCCTTGAAGAACAGACCATCGCGCGCAAGTGCGTATGGCAGCCGGGCGGTTGCGAGTATCGACGCGTGTAATGCGCCGAACGACGACGTCATCATTGCTGCAGCCATCAACGTCACGACAACCGAACCTAAAAGTCGTCGCACAACCTCGGCCGCAACGGACGACGACTCAGATACACTCGCGATCTCTGTAGGCGTGAGCACATGGTAGTAACTCAAGTTGACGAACAGGTACAGCGCCATCACCAGCAGCATTCCGCCAATCAGAGCGAGCGGCAGATTGCGTCCGGGGTTCTTCACTTCGCCCGCCATGAACGTGATGTTGTTCCAACCGTCGTAGGCCCAGAGTGCGCCGATCATTCCGGCTGCGAAACCTGCAAGCCCACCGCCCGTCACGGCGACGTTTTCGCAAGTGCCGCCTGAATTGACGAGCGACAAGTTTCCCCAATCGCCGCCGCTGTAAAAGAACGCGCCGAAGCCGACGCCGAGCAGAAGCAAGACTTTCAATCCGGTCAGCACAGACGCGACACTGCCGCTGACGCTGACCGCCGCGCAGTTGATGATCGTCGTGATGATAATCACGCCAACGGCGACGAGTTGCAGGCGCTCGAACGTCAGAACGCTGCCCCACGGCAACGCGACTGAGAACACGGTGACCTTTAATGCGCCGCCGATCAGGTCGTTGAGAAAGATTGCGAAACCCATCGCGAGCGCTGCGGCTGAAGCTGTGCGCGCAAGAAAGAACTGCGTCCAACCGTAAACAAAACCCAGCGGACGTCCATAAGCGTCGCGAATGATTCCATACTCGCCCGCTGCGCGCGGCATCATCGCCAGCAGTTCGGCGTAGGTCAGCGCGCCCGCGATCGACAGCAGGCCCGCAAAGACCCAGATCGCCAACGCCTTGCCGGGACTACCGACGTTACACGTCACGACACGCGCTTTGAGAAACACGCCGGTGCCGATGATATTCGCAACGTTTACGGAGATCGCCGCGATCAGTCCGAGACCGCGGATCAGTTGGGTGTGTTCAGTTTGCACAGTTTAGTAATGGTCAGTGGTCGGTTGTCCGTTGTCAGTGGTTCGTTGTCAGTGGTTCGTAGTCAGTAGTTCAAAACAAACTACGGACTACTGACCACTGACTACTGACAAAACGGTCAGTAGCCGACGTCGTTAGTGATCAGATCTTCGTAGTTGTCTCGCCGTCGAATCAACTCCGGCTTGCCGTTTTGCCGAATCAAAACAGCCGCGGGAAGAGGACGGCCGTTGTAGTGAAACATCTGGGCCAGCGAATACGCGCCGCAATTCAACAGCGCGAGCACTTCACCCGGCGCAACATCTTCAGGCAGCCTTCGATAATCCGGCAAACGCCCTTCGCGTTCGATGTCGAAATAGACGTCACCCGAGTCACACAATGGACCAGCCACCTTGTAATCGCGCGCATAGGGCTCGCCCGCGCGCGACGCCGAGATGAGGTGGTAGTACCACTTGTAGTTATTCATCGACAGCATGATGTTGTAACCGGCATCGGTCAATAACCAAACG
>JAICGQ010000032.1 GCA_025923035.1 Pyrinomonadaceae bacterium
CTGCGCAAGATCAGCGAAGAGGGAACGGAGTTTCGCTCTCACGTTGACGGTTCGCTGCGATTCTTATCGCCGGAAGTGTCGATGGAAGTCCAGGCCGCACTCGGTTCAGACATCGTGATGGCATTTGACGAGTGCGCCCCGGGCGACGCGAGTCACGAAGACACCGAACGCAGCATGCAACTGACTACGCGCTGGGCGCGACGCTCGAAAACCACCTTCGATCAACTGCAGTCCGAGGGCGCTGACACAGGACGCCGCGAAACCGAAGAACTCAGCGGCGCGCAATCATTGTTTGGCATTGTTCAAGGTGCGGGACACCTCGACCTGCGCCGCCAAAGTCTTGCGCAAACGGTCGAAATCGGCTTCGACGGCTACGCCATCGGCGGTCTCAGCGTCGGAGAAGAAAAGTCGTTGATGTTCGAAGTAATCGAGGAAATTGCCCCGTTGATGCCGAAAGACTCGCCCCGTTACCTGATGGGCGTCGGCACGCCTGAAGATCTTGTCGAAGCCGTCGCCCGCGGAATCGACATGTTCGACTGCGTCCTGCCAACCCGCAACGGACGCACCGGCCAGGCATTTACCTCGCGCGGCAAGTTGAATATCAAGAACGCGCAATGGACGAAAGACGATCGTCCGCTGGACGAATCGTGTCCCTGCACCGTTTGCCGGCGTCACTCGCGTGCCTATCTCCGGCATTTATATATGAGCGGTGAAATGCTGGCGAGTATCCTGTTGACCCACCACAATCTGGCCTTCTTCCTTGACACCATGCGAGGCGTGAGGCAATCTATCCGGTCTGGCGATTTCCCTAAATTTCGGCGAGAGTTCACCGAGCGGCTGAGTGCGAATGGTGAATAGTGTTCGCTCCTCGCCGCTTTTTGTTGTAAACAACTTAAAAAACTAAATGCATATTCTCCTGATCTTCTTTCAGAACGGCCTGGGCGGTTTAGCGCAGTTCCTCCCGTTCATTCTCATCTTCGTTATTTTCTACGTCATACTAATAAGGCCTCAGCAGAAGCGGCATCGACAACTGCAAGAGACGATCGCCAATCTCAAGGTCGGCGACCGCGTAGTTACCACGGGCGGCGTGATCGGCGTGATCACTACCGTTCGCGATACAAGTTTTCTGATCCGCAGCGCCGACAAGTCGATTCTCGAAATCGCGCGATCGGCCATCGCCGGAATCGACGAGGAAAACAAGCAGCAGGCGGGATAGCGCACGAGTTTTAAGCATGAAGAAAAAGCACCTCCTCCACCGCACAATCATCATCGTTGTAGTTACTCTGGTGGGTCTGTACCTAGTGATCGGCCCGCGACGCTGGCCAACACTCCAGGATTTCAAGTGGTCGGGAATAAAGGCCTCGATGGCGTCGAATATTCAACTGGGCCTCGACCTTCAAGGCGGCTCGCATCTCGTCATGCGAGTAAGAACCGAAGAGTATCTGAAGCGAGTTACGGAAGAAGCGTACGTCTCGGCTCAAAACGCGGCGAAAGACGCCGGACACGAGATCAAGGACGGTCGCGCTGAAGCGGCGACGAACAGTTATCGAGTCGTCCTCGAACCTGCCGACGCGTCAAAGATCGCGCAAATCAAGGAAGCGATCGATGCGAAGGTTGAACTCGCCGATACCACCGTTTGGTCGTATGCCGCGTCCGGCAATCAAATGGTTTGGACGATGACGGGCACCGCGCAACGGGTGCTGGCGGATGAAGCGACCAACCAGGCGATGACGATCATCGACCGGCGCATCAACGCCCTCGGCGTTACGGAACCAACGCTGCAAACGCACGGTGCGCAGAGTGCGCATCAGATTCTGTTGCAAATGCCGGGCGTTTCGGATCCCGAGCGCGTTAAAGAGATTTTGAAGGGCCAGTCGCGCCTCGAGCTCGTTCACGTAATTGGTCCGCCGTATCCGGCAGGCGCAAGCACTTACCCGACGCGAGAAGCGGCCATCGAGTCACTTGGCGGCACGATTCCAGGTAACCGCACCGTTCTGCCGTTCAAAGAGAAAGCGGATCCGACAAAAGCCGAAACGCAACAGCCTCCGGTTCAGTACGTCGTCGTCGAAGTTCCGGCTGTGATAACGGGCGATCAGTTGAGCCGCGCCACTGCTTCGCAGGGACAAGGTGGCGGAATAAGCGACTGGGAGATCAACTTCACGCTGAAGAGGACCGGCGCCGAGAAGTTTGGCGCCTGGACCACTGCGAACGTGAACAACTACATGGGCGTGGTGCTCAACAATGAAGTGAGCTCTATCGCGTTCATCAAAGGACCGATTTACGAGAGCGGTCAGATCAGCGGTCGCTTCAGTCAATCTCAGGCCGAAGACCTCGCGTTGACGTTGCGTTCGGGCGCATTGCCGGCGCCGATCGAGTATCTCGAAGAGCGCACGGTTGGACCAAGCCTCGGCGCTGATTCGATTCGCTCGGGTGTGCGCGCGTCATTGTTTGGCCTCGCGTTCGTCGTGTTCTTCATGCTCATTTACTATCGCGGCTCCGGCGTGAACGCGGTGGTGGCATTGCTCCTGAACATGATCCTGATGCTCGCCGGCTTGATCGTTTTCGGGGCCACGCTGACGCTGCCCGGCATCGCCGGCATGATTCTGACGATCGGTATGGCCGTGGACTCGAACGTGCTGATATTCGAGCGTATTCGCGAGGAAATAATATCCGGGAAGACGATTCCCTCGGCCGTCGAGCAAGGGTTTTCACGCGCATTCATCACGATTATCGACACTCACGTCACCACGATCATTTCGTCGCTGTTTCTGTTCGTGTTTGGCACCGGACCGATTCGCGGTTTTGCGGTAACGCTGGTGATCGGATTGCTGGTCAATCTGTTCTCGGCAGTTTACGTGTCGAAGACGATCTTCATCTGGCTGCTGAGCCGCAAGGAAAGAGTGGAGTCGCTGAGTATCTAGAGCTTCATCATGTTTCAAATTCTTCCGAATGTAAATGTAGATTGGCTGGGCCGTAGACGACTGTTCATCATGGTCTCGATCCTGCTGATGCTGGCGGGACTAGGTTCCGCCGTCTTTCGACAACTAACCCAGAAGCAGGCTTTCAACCTCGGCGTCGACTTTAAAGGCGGCACGGTCGTTACTGCGCGCTTCAAGCAGAAGCCGTCGGACGAAGCGATCCGTGCGGCGCTGGCGACCAAAGAGATTCGCGACGCTGTCGTACAACCTGTAACCGACAGGCAGGACACGGTCCTTATCAAAGTTCCGCTCGAAGAAGGGAAGGACGGACGAACCCAGGTTCGCGACGCCCTCAATTCGTTTGGAACGGAAGCCGCTCCAACTGTCGAACTGGAAAACGATCCGAACGCCAACTATAAAATCGTCGGTACCGACGCAGTCGGCGCGATCGCCGGCGTGCAGCTTCGCAACAAGGCGATCGCCGTTACGCTTGCGGCGCTCGTCGGCATTCTGGTTTACATCGCGTTCCGCTTCGAATGGACCTACGGCGCCGCGGCTGTGATCGCCGTGTTTCACGACGTGCTCGTGACGCTCGGGTTCTTCTCGATGTTCCAGATCGAGATCAGTCTCAACGTGATTGCGGCCTTGCTGACACTCGTCGGATTCTCCGTGAACGACACGATCGTCGTGTTCGACCGTATTCGGGAGAATCGAAAGCTTCATCGCCGCGACTCGCTGTACAAGATCACCAACGACGCGATCAATCAAACACTGTCGCGTACGGTAATCACTAACGGACTTGTGTTTTTGTCGGTGCTCGCGCTGGTGCTGTTTGGCGGCGACGTGTTGCGCGGGTTCTCGCTCGCGTTGTTCATCGGCGTGATCTTCGGTACGTATTCATCGATCGCCATCGCCAGCCCGATCATGGTGTGGTGGGAGCAGCGAATCGAGGCAGCAAACAGGCAATCAGCATTGAGTTACAGTCAACCAGTACGTGGCGGCGTGCGTGCACAGCCGAAGTCGGCAACAGTCGCGCCGAGTGCAGGAAAGCAATCAACGCGTGCGGGTCGCGCGTGAAAACAGGACACCGTTCCTGTGGGTAACACGTTTGCGCTTGACTTTGAAACGCTATGAGGAATAGACTGCGACCGTTGCTGGCCAATTAAATAGTCTCAAGTGTCGACCCCGCGTTGTGTGAAATCAGAAGGTTGGGTGCGGCGGCGGTGTGTTGAGCGGGCCGGCGAGTTTCTCGCACAGCGGCTTTCCAAATCTATTCGGTGTGCTCAATATCGCAGAAGCTGCTGTTTCCCCTTCTTCAAGTGACGGAATTCAAGCGGCTTAAATCGACATTTGTTAAGCAGCAATGCTGCGACTTTAGTTAGTAACCCCTGATCCATTTGGCGCCGGAATCGGAGGACAAATATCAATGTTCGATAATCTTGTTGAGTCCAGTTCGCATAAGGAAGATTTAGCGCGAAAAGGCTCATTCATTGGCATCACCCTGGCGGTCTATGCGGTGCTGATCGCGACCTTCATCATCGCGGGAATTTTCCTGTACGACGCCCATCTCCAGGACCTGGAGCTGGAGTTGACGACGCTCGTTGCTCCCGTACCGGTACCGCAACAGCAAAAAGAAGAAGTCCAGCAGAAACAGGAAGCGAAGCCAGTCAAGGCCGATCAGAACGTCGACGTTCGCAAGGAGCTGATCTCCGACGTCGCGACACCACAGTTGGTGCCGAAGGAAGTTTCAGCTAAGGCCAGCGACGTTCCGCCGGTGCGACGTGGTGTTACCACCGTGCTGGGAAGCTCCGATTCAAATGCCCAGGTGGCCATGCCGTCTGGACCAGGCACGGGCACAGTCGTGACCCAGGCGCCGGTCAAGATTGCAGACGAACCACCGCCGCCGCCTGAGGCGAAGCCAACCCCACGCGCTCCGATTTCCGGAGGCGTTCTCAACGGTAAAGCCATCAGCTTACCCAAACCCGGTTATCCACCGATTGCCAGGGCCGCCCACGCGTCGGGCACCGTCGTAGTACAGGTGCTCATCGACGAGAACGGCAATGTCGTATCGGCGTCCGCGGTTTCGGGGCACCCGTTGCTGATTAATGCCGCCGTGAGCGCTGCGCGTTCAGCAAAGTTTTCCCCAACCAAGCTATCGGGACAGCCAGTTAAAGTTACCGGAGTGATCCAGTACAACTTCGTGGCCCAGTAACTGCGGAGATTTTTGTCGTGTCGCCGCGGTTCCCGTAGGCCGTCCCGGCTTCTCTGCTTGCTATCAATCTAATAAAAACTCTTTTGGAGGGGTTCACCGTGACAATTCTAACCAGTCTTTTAGGAACGAAGGCCTTCGGTCTTCTGATGTTTTTGCAAGAAGCCGCAGCCAGTCCAGAATCATCCGGAGCGGACCATTTCACGCTGACTGAAATGGTAAAAAACATGGGTGCTGTGGCTATCGCTGTGGTCGTCGTTCTGCTCATCATGTCGGTCTACTCAATCGCTATCATGGTCGAGCGGTACCTGACCTACTCCGCGGCCAAGAAGCAGTCGCGCGAGTTTGCGCCGCGTGTTGCGCAGGCGCTCAAGAACGATCGGATTGAAGAAGCGATCAATATCAGTGACAAGCATCGCAAGTCGCACCTGGCGATGGTCGTGAGCAGCGGCCTCCAGGAATTCCGCGCCCATGAAGCGTCGTCCGATATCTCAGGCGATGAGATCGAAGCTTCCAAGCGTGCGTTGCAACGCGCGATCGCAATCAAAACCGCCGAGTTCAAACGTGGTCTCTCCGGCTTGGCAACCATCGGTTCAACAGCGCCGTTCGTGGGTCTGTTCGGAACGGTGTTCGGCATCATCAACGCTTTCCGCGGCATGAAGGACGCAGAGTCGGCCGGTATCGCGGCCGTCGCAGGCGGAATTTCGGAAGCGCTGTTTACCACCGCGCTCGGTCTGCTCGTGGCGGTGCCCGCGGTGTGGCTGTTCAACTACTTCACCGGTAAAGTCGACGGCTTTGTCGTCGAGATGGACAACTCGGCCTCAGAATTGGTCGACTACTTCATCAAGAACCGCACGAAGCAGTTGAAGGCCTAAGCCAAGCTACGCATCGATGCCTGTTAGGTGAACCCAGAGGGTGCGGCCCGGCGCCGCACCCGAGTTTACCGGTTGAAGTGCAGTAAATAAGGAGAGTTAGTTATGTCAATGTCAACAGGCGGTGGCGGCGGCGGCTTGCAGTCGGAAATTAACGTTACGCCGATGGTCGACATCATGCTCGTGTTGCTGATCATCTTCATGGTGGTCACACCGTTCCTGCAACAAGGCATCACGGTGGCCCTGCCGAAGAACCTGAACAACCCGGATGTCGATCCCAATATCATCAAGGAATCGTCAATCGTAATTTCTATCCCGAACGATGGACAGTATTACCTCGGCAAGATCGCGGTGCAGCGAGAACAGTTGACTGAAAAAGTCGACAGCATGTTGCAAAAGATTAAGAACGAGAACGATCGGATCGTTTACATCAAGAGCGGTGTAGGCGTGAGTTATGGCGACGTCGTCAACGTCATTAACGAAGTGCGCAAGCTCGGAGTAGACAAGATCGGGCTCGTGGCCGATAAGAAGAAGAAGGGCGGCGGTGAAAAGGCCGCGGCCACTACTACGGATTAGCGCGTTGCTCGAAAGTGCTGATTAAGACAAGATAGATATTCAAGGAGAAACTTAGATGTCGATGGGTGGAGCTCCAAAAAAGGGTAGTACAACAGCTGAACCATATATCAACGTGACGCCGTTGATTGACGTTCTGCTGGTGCTGCTGATCATCTTCATGGTCGTCACGCCGTTGAAGCCGAGCCGGTTCAAGGCTGACATTCCGACCCAGAGAGATCCCAATGAAGATTTGAGCAAGCTCAAGCCGAATCCTTTGACGCTGGTGGTGTCGATTGATTCCAATCTTCAGATCAAATTGAATCAGGATTCGCTCGGTTCAGTTAACGATACCGCCCCGCTGGCCCAGCGGTTGGCTGCCGTGTTTCAACAACGCAAAGATCAGCGCGCCTACAAGGTCGGAATGGAAGCGCGCACCGACGTGAAGGAAGAGGACCGCATCGAGAAAACCGTCTTCGTCAAAGCGCCCAGAGCAGCGAAGTACGGCGACGTCGTTAAAGTAATCGACGCTATTAAAGGTGCCGGCGCCAGTCCGGTCGGGTTGCAAGTAGACGATCTGCCTCAATAAACAAGGGATTTGGCGAGCTTCCCGACGATGCCGGCTAACCAGCCCGGACCAGTCGGACCATAAGCCGCGCCAGTCTCGTCAAATTGGAGTCACGTATAAATGAAACTCGCTCAGATCAGGACCGTGGTCGTCGCGGTGGTTCTTGTTCTCGCTCTCGCGGTCCTTATTGTTTCTGCCTCAGGTTGCGGAGTTGTCAATCGAATCAGATCGAAGAACCAGTTGAATGAGGCAGCCCGCGCGTACCGCGAAGGCAGATTCGTCGAGGCAGAACAGCACTCACGCGAAGCAGCCCAACTGGATCCGGAAAACAAGACGGCCCCGATGTTTATTGCCCGCACGATTCACATGCAATATCGCCCGGGCGTGCAGTCGCCCGAGAACGTCGCGAAAGCCGAGCAGGCAATCCTGGCGTACCAGGACATACTGAACAAGAACCCGCAGGATGAAGAAGCCTACAAGGCGATCGCTTATCTCTACGGGGCGTTGAGGCAGGAAGACAAACTGCGCGACTGGATCACCAAACGAGCTGCCAGCGATACCACCGAGCCCGCCAAGCGCGCCGAAGCCTACATCGTGCTCGCGAGCAAGGATTGGCAGTGCTCGTTCACTATCACCGAGTCGCCCGCCACCAAGATCACGACCGTCGATCCGACTAACAACAAAGCCACCGTCTCTTATAAGAAACCGGCTGATGCGAAAGAGTTCAACCAGGCCTCGATGTGCGTGAAGCAGGGCCTGGCCGAAGCTGAAAACGCCATCAAGTTTGATCCGAATAACGAGTCGGCCTGGTCTTACAAAACCAACCTGCTCCTCGAAGCGTCGAAGCTCGCAGAGATGGACGGTAAGCCTGATCAGAAGGCGCAGTTTACCAAGGAATACGAAGTCGCTTTGAAACGGACGACTGAACTAAGCGCGGCCGCTCAGAAGCGTAAGGAAGAAGACGCCCGGCAGTCAGCGTCGCCTCCCAAGGGCTAAAAGCCTCAGTTTTTCAACTTCGCAAGCCTCGATGGTGATGCCCGGCTTCGGCCCGCGGCATCACCTTTTTGCGTTATACTTTCGCTACATTGATGATTCGGATCGAAGACATCGTCGAGAAAGTTGCGGCCAATCACGCTCAGGCGGACCTCGACCTGCTGCGCCGCGCTTACCTCTTTTCCGCCAAGGAACACAAAGGCCAGAAGCGCGCCTCCGGCGAGTCGTATCTCGTGCATCCGCTGGAAGTGGCAAACATTCTGGCGGACATGAAGCTCGACGAAGTGTCTGTCGCGACGGGCCTGCTGCATGACGTAGTCGAAGACACGCTCGTCGATCTCGACACGATCCGGCGTTACTTCGGCGAAGACATTACTCACCTCGTCGATGGTCTGACGAAGATCGCGCAGATCAGCAACATCTCGCGCGAAGAGCAACAGGCGGAGAACGTCCGCAAGATGCTGCTGGCAATGATCGACGACGTGCGCGTGGTGCTGGTGAAGCTGGCCGACCGGCTGCACAACATGCGCACGCTTCACTATCTCAACCCGGAGAAGCGCAAACGTATTGCCGAAGAAACGATGGACATCTTCGCGCCGATCGCGCACCGGTTGGGAATGGGTAAACTGCGCGGTGAGCTGGAAGACCTCGCGTTTCGTCATCTGCACCCCGACGAGTATCGCGAGCTGGCCGAGCAACTCGAAAAGCGGCGTCCTGAGAACGAGGCATTCGTAAACACAGTCACGAAGCAGATCGAAGAGAAGTTGACGGAGTTCGAAGTCCCGTTTGTCGTCGTCGAAGGCCGGGTGAAGCGGTTGTACTCGATCTGGAAGAAACTCCGTCGCCAGAAGATCAGTCTCGATCAGGTTTACGATCTGATTGCCGTCCGCATCATCACACCCAACGAGATCCGCCACTGTTACGCGGCGCTCGGTGTGGTCCATATCAACTGGAAACCCGTCCCGGGTCGTATCAAAGATTGGATCGCCACGCCGCGCGACAACCTGTACCAGTCGCTGCACACGTCCGTGATCGGGTCGAACCTGCAATCGTTCGAGGTGCAGATTCGCACGGAAGAGATGCACCACATCGCCGAGGAAGGTGTCGCCGCACACTGGAAATACAAGGAAGGCAAACGCGGCGCGCGCGACGACGATCAGGCGTTGCAGGCGTTGCGCTCGCTGGTCGAGTGGACGCAGGAAGTAAAGGACTCGAAAGACTTTCTCGACTCGCTGAAACTCGACCTCTATCCCAAAGACGTGTATGCGTTTACGCCGATGGGCAAGGTGATCCAGTTACCGCGCGGCGCGACGCCCGTCGACTTCGCGTACATGATTCACTCGGAAGTCGGTAACACCTGCACCGGGGCGCGCATCAACGGTCGAATGGTGCCGCTTCGCACGCAGATCCAGAACGGCGACGTCGTCGAGATCATCACTACCGCTAACTCGCATCCATCGCGCGACTGGCTGAACTTCATCGTCACTTCGCGCGCACGTAATCGTGTGCGTCACTGGGTGTCGGAACAGCAACGCGCGGAGTCGATCGAGATCGGCCGAAAACTTTTCGAAAAGGAAGCCGGCCGTTTCCAGTTGTCGCCCAAGAAGATTCTGAACGACTCGGATCCGGAAATGAAGCGCGTCGCCAACGACTACGGTTACGGTCGTGTCGACGACATTCTCGCGGCGATTGGTTACGGCAAGCTGGTGCCGCGCAATGTGATCGCCAAGTACCTGGGGCAGGAACAGTTCGAACAACTCGACAAGCAGAAAGAGTCGCGGCTGAGGAGCGGTGTACGCGCGGTCAAGCGTCTCATCCGTCTCGGTGACGATTCGATCGCGGTGCGTGGCATCGACGATCTGATGGTCACGCGGGCACGTTGCTGCAATCCGTTGCACGGTGAAGACATCATCGGTTACGTCACGCGCGGGAAGGGTGTGGCAGTCCACACGACGCGCTGCAAGAACGTGAAGCAGTTGATGGTGAATCGCGAGCGAATTGTGGAAGTCGAGTGGGCCGGACGTCCGGAGAAAACTGCGTACGCGGTCAAACTCCTCGCCATTACCGAAAACCGCACCGGGATGATTGCCGGCATCACCGGCGCGATCTCCGATATGAAGACCGGAATCCGCGATGCGCGGGCGTCAGTGGCCAATGACGAACGGGGTCACATCGAGGTCACGGTCGAAGTATTCGACGTAAAGCATCTCGATCGAGTGATTGGATCGATCAAGGGCGTACCCGGCGTGCTGGATGTAGAGCGCCTTCAGGGTGCCGTCTGATTTTGCCCTTGTTGCGGCCTATCTGCTAGAATCCCGCCTTTGCGTCGAGAACCAGTTAAAACCAGTAACGCTCCGGCAGCACTCGGGCCTTACTCGCAGGCCATCAAGGTCGGCGAGTTTGTCTATACGTCGGGACAGGTGGCGATCGATCCGGCTACCGGAGAGTTTATCGGCGGAGACATCGCCGAGCAGACGGAGCGCGTCCTAAAGAACGTGGCGGCCGTGCTCGAGGCTGCCGGAAGCAATCTCGACCAGGTTGTAAAAACGCTGGTGTTCCTTGCCGATATGAACGATTTCGCGGCGATGAACGAAGTTTACGGGAAGTTTTTTACCGGCGCTCCGCCGGCGCGCTCCACGGTTCAGGCGGCACGTTTACCGAAGGACGCGCGCATCGAGATTGAAGCGGTAGCGCTGATTACAAAATGAAACAACCGGCTCGCACGCCGGTTGCTGGTTGATGAATTGGTATTTGGAAAACTTATCGGAGTGAGCGGCTCAAGCGGCTTTGGCGACTTTACCGGCCTTGATGCAGGTCGTGCAGACTTTCATCCGCCGCGCGCCACCCTCGGGCGACTTTACGCGAATCGACTGCAAGTTCGGATCGAAGCGACGTGGGGTGCGATTGTTCGCGTGCGAGACATTGTTGCCGAATTGAGGTCCCTTGCCGCAGACTTCACAACGTTTGGCCATATAGTTTTTGCAACCTCCGTAATAGAAAACCAAGGTTTATAGCAAACGCATTTCTGGGTCGTCAAGCAGCCGACCCGAAATCACGGATTCAGAGATAAAGTGTGAGTTGAAGGAGTACATCGAAAAGTGGGCAAAATCGGAAAACTTGTTGCCGTAAGTTGTTTGGCGTTGTCGGGTCTCGTTCTGGGCGCCTGCGCCACGGGCGGGTCTGAGTCAAAGGACAATACGGTCGCCGCCACGGTTAACGGCCGTAACATCATGCTTAAAGACGTCGAGGTGTCGTTGAGTCAACAGACCGGCGGCAAGCCGGAGACGCTGAACCAGCTTCAATTGGCGTCCGCGCGGCTCCAGATTCTCGACAGTCTGATTCAGCGTGAAGTGCTTTACCAGCGCGCAGAGCGTGAAAAACTCCTGCCCACGGACGCACAGATCGAGACCGCAATCGCAACCCAAAAACAGCAGAGCGGCATGACGTCCGAGGATTTTGACAAGGCGATCGCCGCGCAGAACCTGAGCCCCGACCGGCTGCGCGAAGAGGCCAAGAAGGATCTCGCGATCAGTGCGCTGCAGGACAAGTACGCCGGCAAGATTGAGATCAACAACCGCGAAGTTGAAGACTATTACAACGCCAACCGATCGCAGTTTGTAAACGCGCGCGGCGTGGCCCTCGCGATGATTATGGTCGACCCGGCTGACAACAGCGCGCAGGGTGTCCGTGACGACGCGAAGAACGACACCGACGCGAAGTTGAAGATCGACAACATCTACCAGCAACTGCAAGGCAAAGCCGACTTCGCTACTGTCGCCCGCGCGAAGAGCGAGGACGCTGCCAGCGTTCGTAATGGCGGCGACATCGGTTTCGCGACCGAAGACGCTCTGAAAAGCAACAACTTCCCGGCGGAACTGATTTCCAACTTCTTTGGACCAATGCAGGTTGGTGATTACACGCAGCCCGTTCGCTTCCCGGACGGCAAGTGGTACATCTTCAAACTAGCGGAGCGGCGGCTGCAAACAGAAAATCTGACGCTCGACAGTCCCGGCGTGCGACAGCAGATCACGCAGGGTCTGACGAACCAACGCAAGCAGATTCTGAACGCGGCGTTGTTGGAGACCGCGCTCAACGAGGCGAGGATCATCAACAACCTGGCTACCAACATGTTGAATAATCCCAGCAACCTGGGCCTGCGGCCCGCGGGTTCAACGGCGACACCTGCGAGCAGTCCGGCGGCTGGCGCAGCAGAGCAACCGACTGCGACTCCCGCGTCGACGACCAGTGCGCCGGTAACGGTGAACCCAGCCGCATCGCCGGCCGCTACGAAGTAGTTTGTAATCGTTGTCCCCTTCGTGTCTCCGCTTCCTCAAAGCGGAGACACAAACTACCTCCATGTTGTTCCGTCTTTCAGAAGTACATAAGTCGTATGGGACGCAGGACGTGTTGCGCGGCACGACGTTGCAGGTGAATCCCGGCGAACACGTCGGACTTGTCGGTCGCAACGGCGCGGGCAAGAGCACGATCTTTCGGCTGGTGAGAGGCGAGGAGACGTCCGATCGCGGCGAAGTGGTGCGGGCGCGTGGCGTGAAGTTGGGCCTGCTGGACCAGCACGTTCATTTCAAGCCCGGATCGACGGTGCACGAATCCGCTTTGGCGGCGTTTGGCCGGCTGCAACAGATCGAACACGAGATGCACGAGCTCGAGCATCGCATGGCCGATGCCGGCGATGATCTGGAGAAGATCCTCGAGCGTTACAGCGATCTGCAACAGGAGTTTGAGCACGAAGGTGGTTTCGAGTATGCGGCGCGCGCTGAGTCGATCCTTCAGGGACTCGGCTTCGAGCGGGAGATGTGGTCGTTGGAGACGGAGAAACTCTCCGGTGGTCAGCAAAATCGTCTTGGTCTGGCTTGTTTGTTGCTCGCGGCGCCCGATGTTTTGTTGCTGGATGAACCGACAAACCATCTCGACGTAAACGCGGTCGAGTGGCTCGAAGAATTTCTCCGCGACTATCCCTCGGCGTATGTAATCATCAGCCACGATCGTTATTTTCTCGATCGCTGTTGCCGTCGCATCATCGAACTCGAAAACGGACGCGCCGCTAACTACACCGGCAACTATTCCGATTATCTCGTCGAGCGCGAAGAGCGTCGCGAAGCGCAACAACGCGCGTACGACAACCAGCAACAGTTGATCGCGAAGACGGAGGAGTTCATCCGTCGCAACCTCGCCGGACAAAAGACGAAGCAGGCGAAGTCGCGACGCAAGATGCTGGAGAAGCTGGAGCGCCTCGATGCCGTTCGTCCGGACCAGTCGTCAGGCGACTTCCGGCTTCAGTCGATCGAGCGGACCGGAAATCACGTGTTGACGGTGATGGATCTTGCCGTTGGTTATCCGGACAAGTTACTCGCGGACAAGATCGCGTTCATTCTGCGTCGCGGTGAATGTCTGGGAATCATTGGTCCAAACGGTTCGGGAAAGACGACGTTTCTAAAGACGATACTCCGCAAGATTGATCCGCTCGCCGGCGAAGTGCGCTGGGGGACGAAAGTCCAAATTGGTTACTACGCACAGCAACTCGACGATCTCGACGACCGTAACGAGATCATCATGGAGTTGCGCCGCGTTGCGCCTTCAACTGCGACGGCGGGCGAGCTGCGATCGTTTCTCGCTAAATTTCTGTTCACCGGCGACGATGTTTACAAGCACGTGCGGGACCTGTCGGGCGGCGAGAAGGGAAGACTCGCGCTGGCGAAGTTGATCTACTCGCGAGTGAATGTGCTGGTGCTCGACGAGCCGACAAACCATCTCGACATTCCGTCGCGCGAAGCGCTCGAAGAAGCCTTGTCGGCGTACGAGGGAACGATCGTTACGATCAGTCACGATCGCTATTTTCTCGATCGCGTTGCAACACAGATTCTGGCGCTGGATGGCGTTGGCGGTGCTGAACATTACGACGGCGATTACACTGAATATCACGATTGGAAGCTCGGCATCCGCGATTCTGCTCCGGCGCCGCTTCCAGAACCTGACAATCTCGTGACGGTCGCTCCGCCGCCGGCTCAGACCGTCGAAGCTCCAGTGGTTAAGACTCCACCGCCGCCGAAGAAACCGGGTGTGAAGGTCATCAAGAAAAAGAAACCCGATGCTCGGACGTCTGAACAGATCGAAGTAGACATTGCGCAGGCCGAGTCACGTCTCAACGAGATCTCACAACAGATGGGTACACCCGAAGTCGCACGCGACGCAGACAGACTGATCGCGTTGAACGACGAATATCAACAGACCGAAGCCTTACTGAAGACGCTCTACGACGAGTGGGACCGCGTCAGTCAGGAACCCGCCCGCGCGTAACTTACAAACTCACCAGCGGCAACGATCGATATCGCTTCCCGGTAAGTCGCGCCAGCGCGTTCGCTACCGCCGGGGAGATCACCGGCACCGGTGGTTCGCCACACCCGGTTGGCGCTTCAGTGCTCGGCACGATGTGAACGTCGACGGCCATCGGCGCGTCGATAATGTACGGTGGAACAAAGCCGTCGAAATTTCTTTGCTCCACCACTCCATCCTTCAACGTGATCGCGCCTTTTGCCATCATCTGCGACAGCCCGAATCCGAGTCCTGCTTGAAACTGACTCTCCACCGACAGCGGATTAACTGCCAACCCGCAATCGACAGCGACGGCCGCACGATGAACTCGCGGACGCTTGTTCTCGATCGACACATCAACGGCGCAAGCGACTCCGGTCCCAAAAGATTCATGACACGAGATCCCGAGCGCGTGTCCTTTCGGTAGCCGGTTGCGCCAACGAGCGGTCGCAGTGTCCAGCAGTTCGAGCGGTCGCAACAGCTTCTTCGCTTCCGGTTTGAGCAACCTCCGACGATAAGCTATCGGATCGACTCGCGCGCGCATGGCGAGTTCGTCGATCAACGTTTCCATTACAAAGGCGGTGTGCGTGTGGCCCACCGAGCGCCACCAGAGTACGGGCACGTTCACCTTCGGATGATGAACTGAGACGTGATGGTTCTTGAGGTTGTAATGCGTGTCGGCGACGCCTTCGGTCATTGTCGAGTCCACGCCGTTCTTCACTACGAACGCCGCGAAAGGAGTGTCGGCGGTGATGGATTGTCCAACGATCACATGCCGCCAGGCAGCGGGAAGTCCATCAGCGCCGATGCCGACTTCCACGCGATGGAAGTGCATCGGTCGATAGTAACCACCCTGCACGTCATCTTCGCGTGTCCAGACGAGTTTGAGTGGCGTGCCGCGCAAACGCTTCGCGATCGTGGCGGCTTCGCGTTGCACGTGAGAGTCGGCAACAGCGCGGCGGCCGAAACCGCCGCCGGCCATCTCAGTGTGAAACGTCACCTGTTCGGGTTTGAGTCCCAACACTTCGGCGATCGCCATCTGGTCTACAGTCTGAAATTGCGAGCCCGCCCACACCTCTGCGCGATCGCCGTCAAACCGGATCGTCGTGTTCAACGGCTCCATCGGCGCATGAGCGAGAAACGGAAACTCGAATTCGGCGACGATTCGCTTGTCGCCCGGAAGTTGATCCAGAGTTTTTACATCACCGTTGCTGACGGCGACGGTTCCCGGCGTCGAACCGAGCTGTTTGTACCTGGTCCATAACTCGGCACTGTCGGCTTTGTCGAGCCCGGTTGTGTCCCACTCGATCTTCAGCCGGCTTCGCGCCTGTTTCGCCGGCCAGAACTTGTCGGCCACCACAGCAACACCGCTGCCCTTTGCGAGCTGGATCTCGAAAACATCGCGCACACCTTCAACCCGTCGCGCTTCATCGTCGACGATCCGTTTCACGCGCGCCCCGAAGACCGGCGGATGCGCCACGACCGCGACTTTCATGCCCGGTAGATCAAGGTCGAGGCCAAACTTCAATGTGCCGTCGCATTTAGGACGGCTGTCGAGTCGTTTGACTTTCTTGCCGACGAACCGGAGTTCCGTAGCTTTCTTCAGCGTCACGTTCGCCGGCACTGGTTTTCGCGCTGCGTCGCCTGCGAGTTCAGCGTAAGTTGCCGAACGACCGCCTGGCCCATGGACCACGCTGGCTTCGGTGCGACACTGCGCGGGCGTTGTGTTCCAGCGTTCAGCCGCGGCGGCCACGAGCATCGCGCGAGTCTTTGCGCCGAGTTCGCGATACTGCTGGTACGAATGCGCGATCGAGCCCGATCCGCCGACCATCTGTATGCCAAACATCGGATCCTTGTAGACGTCGGCTGCCGGCGCGAGGTCTGCGATTACATTTGACCAATCGGCATCCAGTTCGTCGGCAAGCAGCATCGGTAAGGCCGTTTGCACCCCCTGTCCGAATTCGAGGCGGTTCACCTGGATCACGATCTTGCCGTCGGGCCGGATATTGACGAACGCATCGGGTGGATAATTCTTCGGCGCCTGAGGTTGACCGCCGGCTTCCTGCGCGAATGCAAAGCGCGGTTCGAGATAAAGCGAGACGAACAGACCACCGGCGGCCGCAAAAGACACACGCAGAAAACCACGACGATTCATGTCGCTACTCTTGCTTGCAGTGGCCATCACTCGCCTCCCTTCGTCAGTTCAGCCGCCGCGTTTTTGATCGCTTCGCGGATACGCACGTAGGTGGCGCAGCGGCAGATGTTTCCACCCATCGATTCGTCGATGTTCGCGTCGGTTGGTTTCGGCGTGTGCTTGAGCAACGCAACCGCAGCCATGATCTGTCCGCTTTGACAGTAGCCACATTGCACGACGTCCGTGTCCACCCATGCATCCTGCACGGCGCGTCCGACGGTGTCCTGACCGATGCCTTCGATCGTGACGATCGCGCGCTCGCCAATGTGTGACACCGGAACGATGCACGATCGCGTTGCGACTCCTGCCACATGGACCGTGCAGGCGCCGCAGGCACTGATGCCGCAGCCAAACTTCGTGCCCGTCATTTTCAAATCTTCGCGCAGCACCCAGAGGAGCGGTGTTGACGGATCGACGTTTACTTCCTTCCGTTGACCGTTAATGTTTAGTTGATAAGTCGCCATCTAATTCCCCCCCTCCTATTTTCCCTGCGGACAGGGCGTGCCCGCTTCGACCCAGCGACGCGTGGCTGCGACGAATTGTTCGTGCGTGAGTGGCGGCAGCGTACGCATCGCGCCGTCGGGTCTGCGGCCGGGGTTCCACGCCCACTTCACGAGCGCTTCTTCTTCGTGATGTTTCAGCAAGCCTGGTCCATCGAGATTGTGGTTGCGCTTCCGGTCGGTGATTTGCCGGCAAACATCGGCGCTCGAGAGTGGTCGATCGTTCGTGTCCTGCCAGCGCATCTCGAGCGGCGCCAGGTGCCAGTTGTGACCACCCGGGACGCCGGTGCTGTCCGCGTTTGTTTCCTGATGACAGCTCGCGCAATTCAAACCCGGCACGCCTTTTCCTTCCGGTCCACGTACGACGTTCGCAACGTGCCGGTGCCGATCGTCGCCTTGTTGGGGATAATTGGTTGCAGTGTGACAGTTGATGCAGCGTGGGCTAATCAACACCGAATAGACCTGTTCCCACGCAGCGAGTCCCTGCGCCGTGCTGTTGCTATCGTGGGCGTTTACCAAAACACCGACTGTTAACGAAACAGCAACAACGGCGGAGACCACAAGACCTGCACGAATCCCGGGCATTAGAGTCCCTCCTTGCAAGTTTTTTCTTGTTTCACGGAGTATCGGTCAGCGATTCGGCGTGTGTCAATTAGTGCTTTCCCTGATCCCGCATATAATCACTGCCCTTATGTTGCCACGGAAGATAGAGCTGAAAGGGCTTTCGCCAGATCAGATTGACCGGCTGCTGCCGGAAGGCCTGATCTCGCTTTGCTGGCGCGGCAGTGTCGCGCACGGAATGTATTTGCCGAAGTCCGATGCCGATTCGATCGACGACAAAGACGTGATGGGAATCTATGTTGGACCACTGGAACACTACCTTGGATTCGGCCGGAAGGACGTTTACGAGCAGTGGGAAGGCGAGTGGGACTGTGTGTTCTACGAACTGAGGAAGTTCATCGGTCTGTTGCTCAACTGCAATCCCAACGTGTTGAGTCTGCTGTGGCTGAAGCCTAACGGGATCATTTACGAGAACGAGTTGGGGGCGCGGCTGCGTGAGAATCGAAGTCTGTTTGTGACGAAGAAAGCGTATCACTCGTTTTCCGGCTACGCGCATGCGCAGTTCAAGAAGATGATTTCGTTCAACCAGGAAGCGCAGGCGTTGATGCAACGACTCGAGGACCAGCTCATTTCGTTCGGGATCGATCCGGAATCGTGCGATGCGGGGAGCTCGTTGCGCACTGTCGACGGACAGCCGTTTGTTGGTGCAACGACGGACATGATGGAGGTCGTGAAGCAATACAGAGGAGAACGACGGCGTTATTACAGCGGTGGCTACATGGGCCAGAAGCGTCGCGAGCTGGTGCGGCGTGTTGGTTACGACGCGAAGAACGCCGCGCACCTGATTCGACTGCTGCGGATGGGAATTGAGTTCTTGACGGAAGGAACACTGCACGTCGAGCGTGCCGACGCGCCTGAGTTGCTGGACATCAAACGCGGCGCATGGCCGTTGGAGAAAGTGAAGTCCGAGGCGGAGAGGTTGTTTCAACTGTCACAGGAGGCCTACGTCCGTTCGGCGTTGCCGCCTGAACCGGATTGCGGGCAAGCGGAACGGTTGTGCGTCGAGCTGATCTCGGCGTATCACATGCTGTCGTCGAAGAGAGTTTGACCATGCCTTCACTGTTTTCTCGATCGAAAGCCGTTATCGGCGTCATTCATGTCGGCGCGCTGCCGGGGACGCCGCGGAGCTCGCAGACGGTCGCGGAGTTAGTAACGTCCGCGACGACTGAGGCGCGCATTTATCGTGAGTCGGGTGTCGATGGTGTGATCATCGAGAACATGCACGACGTGCCGTACCTGCGTGGTGAAGTTGGACCAGAGATCGTTGCGGCGATGACAACCATTGCCGTTGAAGTGAAGCATGAGTGCGGGTTGCCGGTCGGGGTTCAGATACTTGCCGGAGCGAACATCGAAGCGATGGCGGTGGCGCATGCGGCCGGGTTGGATTTCATTCGCGCCGAGGGTTATGCGTACGCGCACGTTGCGGACGAGGGTTTTATTCAATCGTCGGCTGCGAAGTTACTTCGGTATCGCAAAATGATTGGCGCCACGAATGTGCAGGTCTGGACCGATGTGAAGAAGAAACATGCGGCGCATGCGATTACGGCAGACGTGAGTTTGGGTGAGACTGCCGAGACGGTGGAGTTTATGGGCGCTGACTGCGTGATCGTAACCGGCAGCGCGACCGGCAAACCGCCCACGAATGCGGATGTGCGGGAGGCGAAGAGCCACTGCCGACTGCCCGTTTTTCTCGGTTCAGGAATCACTGAAGCGAACATCCGCGAGTTTCACGATCACGCCGACGGCTTCATCATCGGATCCGCATTCAAGATTGACGGGTTGTGGTCGAATACGATTGATCCGGCACGAGTTGGCCGCGTGATCGCTGCTTTAAAAATTTAGCAAGATCGAAGAAGAAATAGTGGCGCTTTTGCGATACAGGTGGCTGAGTGTTCCTGATAACTCGGCTCCTCAGATTTTCCGTTAGACACCCGCGCGTCGTCATCACGGTCGTCGCCGTCCTGACCGTCTGTGCCCTCATCTTTATCCCGCGGATTCGCTTGCGGCTTGACGGTCGATCCTTAATTCCTTCGAACCTGCCGGAGTTCGCCGAAGGCGATCAGGCCGCGACGCGATTCGAGCTGCGCGACCTTGTATTGATAGGTGTCGGCAATGAGGAGTCGGGCGTCTACACGCCTGAGACACTGCAACGCATCACGCGCTTGAGTGACGGCCTGGCTCGCGTTGAGGGAGTTGTTGAAGGTTCCGTTGTGAGTCTTTCGACTGTGCCTCGCTTGTCTCTCGTTGACGGTGAGGTTGACACCGGTCCGCTTTTCCGTGTCGAGGATCAATTCAGCGTCGAAAATCTGCAGGAGCTGCGCCGCGAGGTGGCGAATCGCGGTTATAACGCCGGCGTGCTGGTCTCGAGTGACGGCAAGGGCGCGGCGATCATCGGGAAGGTGGAGCCCGGCGCGGATCGGTACCGGCTGCTTGAAGAGACGCGCGCGCTGATCGCACGCGAGTCGTCGGGTAAAGACACGGTTTATCTGAGCGGGTCGGCGTTGGCGCAGGCTGTGCTTGGTCAGGCGACCGCACGCGATCTGGCGCGATTGATACCCGCGGTCATCGCCGTGCTTGGCCTGATGTTGTTTCTGTCGTTCCGCCATGTCGCGCCCGCGCTTTTGTCACTCACGGAGATCGGCGTGAGCCTGATTTGGATGGCGGGCCTGATGGGTTTAACCGGTCAGCCGGTGTTCGTGACGACGCTGGTATTGCCGGTGGTCCTGATCGCTGTCGGCGTATCAGATGACGTGTACGCGCTCGGTCATTACTTCAATACGGCGGCGCACGCTTCAGACAAGACGGTAGAGGACACGATTATCGCTGCGTTCAGTAGCGCGGCCCGCCCGGTCGGGATGACGGCCGTCTCAACCATCGTCGGGTTGCTGTCGATTGCCGCGGTGAGTCTCAACCCGCTGCGCGTGTTCGGTCTGTTTGGTTCTGCGGCGATCCTTTTCTCGACGTTGTTCACGTTCTCACTGCTTCCGGCGCTGCTTGCGCTGCTGAGGCCGCGTGTCCGCGCCCAAAGCGAAGATACGGTGGCTCTGGGTGGACGTCCTGCGGCGGCGGCGCTGCGCTTGTTCACGAATCGGATGAGTCCGCGCCGGGTGGTGATCTGCGCTGTCGTAGTCGCGGCGTGTGCTGCTCTCGCGACGTTGCAACTGCGCATCGACGATAGTTGGATCCGCAACCTGCCGTCGGACAGCGACATCGTGCGCGGCGACAGGTTCTTCAACGAGAAGCTGGCGGGGACTACGGCGCTCGAACTGATGGTGGATGCAACACGCGGAGGGTGGTTCAACGACGTGGAAGGTGTGTTGGCGCTCGGATCGCTCGAGTGGACGCTGGCGCGAGTGCCGAACGTCGGTGGAGTGAACTGTCTCTTCAACGACATAGTCAGAACCAACGGATCTCTCGCAGGTTTGAACTACGGCGCGTACCGAGCGGC